>JALVAL010000185.1 GCA_027011205.1 Gammaproteobacteria bacterium | reverse complement strand
TCCACCCGATACAATACCGCACTACAGGCCGGGCATTTATCCCATAAACCTTCCGGCACGGCTTTTTTTGAAGCCCCATCAGTACTGATAGAGGGTAATAAGCGTGTAAACCAATTCATAGTCTATTCCAGATTAAAGTAAACCCAACACCTCGCCTTAAAAGAAGAGGATTTTGGGAAATAGTTATAACCTCTGCTATCCTCGACCTTAAGGACGAGGATTTACGAGGTGCTGGGTAAATAATCGCACACAGAGTGCAGCATGCCATATTAATTACATAATGTTTTATCAGGCATCCAGTGCAGCGCGCATGGATAATAAAACCTGACTGATATCTTCAATAATTTTGTCATTGCCCAGAGTATCATGAGCATTCTGTTCAACCAGATTAACCAGAGCACTGCCTACAACCACAGCATCAGAAACTTTACCAATAGCGGCTGCCGTTTCTGCATTTTTAATTCCAAAGCCAACACCTACCGGCAGATCAGTGACTTCATTAATAATTTTTAAACGTTGAGCCACTTCTGAAGTATCCAGAGCTGAGGTACCCGTGACTCCTTTCACAGAAACATAATAGATAAAGCCACTGCTATACTCACAAATATGCTGCATACGTTCCTTAGTAGTGGTCGGCGACAGTAGAAAAATTGGATCCAGGGCATGGGCTTTCAGAGCAGGGACATATTCATCCGCTTCTTCCGGTGGAATATCCACTGTCAGTACGCCATCTACACCGGCATTCTGAGCGGCTTTGGCAAAGGTTTCATAACCCATGATTTCAATGGGATTAAGATATCCCATCAGCACGACAGGAGTACTGTTATCCTGTTCCCGGAATACTTTAATCATTGCCAGAACATCGCTTAAAGACGTGCCGTATATCAGTGCCCGCTCACTGGCTTTCTGAATAACCGGACCATCCGCCATGGGATCTGAAAACGGTACACCCAGTTCAATAATATCTGCCCCGCTGTCAACCATAGCATGCATCAAATTTACGGTAATATCCGGATTGGGATCGCCTGCGGCTACATATGGGATCAGGGCTTTTTTATGCTGTTCTTTCAGTTGTGCAAAACAACCTTTAATTCGACTCATATGAAAACTCTTTATAAAACATCAGGTCTAAAATTATGAAACATTATGTCTAAAATTCAATGCCGTCAATCGTGGCTACAGTATGGATATCCTTATCACCGCGACCGGACAGATTAACCACAATAATCTGATCTTTATCCATAGCAGGTGCCAGTTTTTTTACATAAGCAATTGCATGACTGGATTCAAGAGCCGGCATAATTCCTTCTACCTGAGTCAGTTCATGAAATGCACTGAGTGCTTCTTCATCCGTAACCGCAACATAATTGGCCCGCCCAATATCCTTTAACCAGGAATGTTCCGGCCCGACACCCGGATAATCCAGCCCGGCAGAAACTGAATGGGTAGGAATGATCTGGCCGTGCCTGTCTTCCATCAGATAGGTCCGATTACCATGCAGTACCCCGGGCTTGCCCGCACATAATGGAGCGGCATGTTCACCGGTTTCCAGCCCGTGACCTGCTGCTTCAACACCATACATTGACACATCATGATCATCTACAAAGGGATAAAACAGTCCGATAGCATTTGAACCTCCACCAATACAGGCAACCAGTGCATCGGGCAGGCGCCCTTCGTGTTGCATGATCTGCTGTCGGGTTTCACGACCAATAATGGCCTGAAAGTCCCGCACCAGGGTCGGATACGGATGTGGGCCTGCTGCGGTACCAATAATATAAAAGGTTTTATCAATATTGGTAACCCAGTCACGCATTGCTTCATTAAGTGCATCTTTTAAGGTTCTTGAACCGGACTCCACTGAGACTACCCGGGCACCCAGTAATTTCATGCGATAAACATTTAAGGCCTGACGCTGAATATCTTCGGCCCCCATATAAACCACACATTCCAGCCCCAGGCGTGCTGCTACAGTGGCCGTAGCCACCCCGTGCTGACCGGCTCCGGTTTCTGCGATGATTCGGGTTTTGCCCATGCGTTTGGCCAGTAACATCTGGCCTACGGTATTATTAACTTTATGAGCACCGGTATGATTCAGATCTTCACGTTTTAAATAGATTTTTGCACCGCCCAGCTCACGACTCATGCGCTCGGCAAAATACAGCGGTGACGGTCGGCCAACATAATTTTTCAGGTCATTATCCAGTTCATTAAGGAATTCCTGATCCTGCATATAGTTAAAATAAGCCTGTTTTAATTCTTCTAAAGGCTCCATCAGGGTTTCAGGAACAAACATACCGCCATATTGACCAAAATGGCCTTTCTCGTCGGGCATATCAGACAGTTTCTTTTCCGTCTGGAAATCGCTAGTCATGGGTATCTTACCGTTTAAAAAATTAAAATAGTTGTAAAATTATGCTCGGGCATTATGAATAAACTGTTTTATTTTATCCCGATCCTTTTTACCTTTATCTGCATCTGCTTCCACGCCGCCGCTGACATCTACCGCATAGGGTTTAACCTGTCGGATAGCCTGAGCAACATTATGGACACCCAGTCCACCTGCCAGAATAACCGGCTGGGTCAGATCCTGCGGAATCTTATCCCAGTTAAAGGATGCACCGGTTCCACCGGGTATGCCTTTAACATAAGTATCAAGCAATAGTGCCCGGGCCGAAGCATATTGTTCCTGCATGGCATATAAATCCAGTCCGTCTTTCATACGCAGAGCTTTAATATAAGGTCTTGAGAATGAAGCGCAAAAAGCTTCTGTCTCTTGCCCGTGAAATTGCAGTATATCTACTTTAACCTGTTCAATAACCTGTTCTATTGTGTCTCTGTCTGCATCAACAAACAAAGCCAGAGAACTGGTAAAAGGCGGTATGGCAGCAACTATCCCACTGGCCTGCTGAGGAGTCACATAACGGGGACTGGGTGGATAAAATACCAGCCCGAGAGCATCAGCACCCGCCTGACAGGCATACTTTGCATCTGTGCAATTTGTGATCCCGCAAATTTTTATCCGGGTCATCGGGTAACCCCCTTGATCAGCATCAAATTATGACCACGAATTATCCCATATTCTGTGCTTTTTTCCTATACAAACAG
>JALVAL010000184.1 GCA_027011205.1 Gammaproteobacteria bacterium | reverse complement strand
GTGACTTCAAGCCATGCTATGGAAATGATATTTGATAAAAAATTGCCAGATTTCATTTCAAAATGAAATTACGCTGAGCAGTTACTATAAAATTTTGAATACCTCTTTTTTAGGTACTCATTTTTATGCTTCAGAGGCTAAGCTTCAGATGATTAAAACTATAGTTTTTTATTGCCTTTTGAGTATCAATTAACTGTCTGGTAAATACCTGGGCAAGTTCAATGGCTTCCTTTAGCTCATTATAGTCTTCAATACACTCATGAACCAGCTTGTTTCTCAGATTTCTGGCTATTAGCCAGTCCTGAGTATTAGTGATTAATGATAAAGTTTCTGCTCGATTCAGATTTTCAATGACTGTGCCTGTTTTTTCACCGGCCAGGGATAAGAATGTGGGTAGTAGTTTATCGGCAAGTGTATCCTGTAAGCGGGAAAATTTTGCGGAAAAAGACTCCAATGTATCAATCAGTTCAGGATTTTTTAAAGCATTTTCAAGTTCAGCAGCCGGTTTTGGTAATTTCTGTTCCAGTCTTTGGGCAACCTGTTCAAGATGAAGGGCTTCTTTATCAGTAAGAAATATTAATTGTACCAGGCGTTTTGTCGTTTCATTCACAATTTTATCCCGTGCTGTTGTGCTTCTTTATAAAGCGGTGTTTCCGGGGTGTTTTTTTGATGGGTAATAATATCTATTTTTTGTAAGCCCCACAGTGCCAGCTGTAAATCAGCATTCAGCGATAAATTTTTTTTTAATAATTGATCGACTGGTTGTTGCAGTTCTATTAACAAATCAATATCCCCGCCACGCAGAATATCATTGGTTCTTGAGCCAAATAAGATGACTTTGGCATCATTGCCAAAATAATCTGTAACTTTATGTTTTATAATTTGTTGTTGTTGTTCAGTCAGACGCATGATTTAAAAGCCCTCATCCTGTCCTTCTCCCAAAGGGAGTAAGGAACTAAGTGCTTATTACTCAATAAATGGATAGACACTATTTATGGCAAATAATAGCACAAATAAGTGTTATTATCCCAAGTCGTTATGCACGCTATTACTGCGCCTGGGATCAGAAAAACTGATTTGAAAACAAACGCCTTCTTTAATATCGATATATTCTAATTTCGCAGAATTACATTCAGCCAGTTCTCTGGCAATATAAAGTCCTAAGCCGGTTCCAGTGGCTTCAGTGGTAAAAAAAGGTTCGAATAACTGATTTAAATTTTCTTTGGGGATTCTGGAACCGTAATTCATAACCTGTAAATAGATATTTTTTTTCATGGCATCAATACCGGCAGTAATCACTACGGGTCTGAAATGCTGATTTTCCTTTGTGCTGTGTCTTAGGGCATTTTGTATTAGATTATTGAAAATTTGCTGCAAATGCTGGGGGTCAAACTGCACTTGCAGATCTTCAGATTCAAATTTCAGATAAAAACGTTCCTGCGGCAGCTGGATATATTCATTGAGAAAATCCTTGATCCAGTCCAGTAAGTTAATATCTATTTGCTCTGCCTTTCTACGTCGACTGAGATCCAGCACTGTGCCGATAATCTCATTTACCCGTACCGATTGTTGTTCGATAATTTCAGTTAAACGTTTATCGGTTTCTTCCAGAGATGGCGATTCGTTGAGTAATTCACCTGCATGTCGGATAGCTGCCAGTGGATTGCGCAACTCATGGGCAATACTGGCGGTCAGTCGACCCAGTGATGCCAGTTTGAGTTGTTGAGCCTGGTTGGTTAGTTCGGCATTATCTTCGATAAACACGACAGCACCACTGTTTGCTGTATTTCCCAGAGCGGCGAAACGAGGGGTTAATTCAATCGAGCCGTTAGCTATGACAAAGCTTCTGGACTGAAAGTTGGTTGAGTTTTTCCAGGCATGAAACATTTCCCCCAGTTCCAGAGAGTATTCATATAAATTAAATGGTTTACTCTGAGTATTGTTTTTTAGCTTGTCAGGTAATTTAAGCAGGCTGACCGCTGTGTCGTTAATCAGACGGACATTGCCATGAAAATCGACCACGATGACAGCAGTTTGCATGCGCTGCATGATAAATTGTGTTAATTGTTCCATATTGGCCAGGTCAATTTCCCTTTGACTGGCAATTTCGACACTTTCTTCGGTTTTATTCACCAGATAATTGGTGATTAATGCGGTTAAAAATAAAATAGCACCCAGTAATCCTGCCTGAGCATAACTGGTATCATCGGGCTGTGTCAGGAACAAATAGCCCTGTTCCAGCAGAATAATCAGACTGAGCAACGCAGAGTAAAATAAAGAAGAACGTCCCATAGACAGGATGCTGATAGCAGAAACCGGGATCAGCAGTAATAAGCCTACACCACTTTGTACACCACCACTGGCATACATAATCAGTAGAATGGCACTAAAATCGATCAGAATATGGACATGACTTTGCAGCCAGAACGCCGGCCAGCGCCAGCGAATGGTGATACCATTAAGAATACTGGCAATAAAATAGCCGATACTGATAATTTGAAACAGTTGCGGGTGTTCCATGCCAAAAGGTTTTATGGGAGTATTTGAAAAAATCAGGGTCAGAAAAAAACTGGAAATCAGCAGGCGGTATAAATTAAGAAAATGCAGTGGCCGCCAGAGCTTTTGCTCTTCAGTTAAATTTTTTTCCGGGGCATTTTGGAGATTTTCTGTATTGTAGTAGTTGCTATTTTTGTTCATGTTCTAAATAGCGATCAAGGTGTTGATAGCTGCAGAAAAACTTTCCATCTTTATAAATTCCCTCGTTTTCCGGTATATGTGTTTTGCAATAGCTGCAGGCTTTAATTTGCTGAACGTTTGCTGGCGAACGGTGGTTTTGTTCATGCTGTTCTACTTCTCTGATCCGGGCTGACCAGGAATTTTTTAAGAAACGATAAGCTATCCAGATAAGAAAAACTAATCCTGAAATCAGTAATAATCGACCCACAAATCCATCCTGTATGTAATAGTGTTTAAAGTTGAATAATAACAGAAAATTAAAGTTTTTTTGCCAATTGTCAGATATTTCGCCACAATATAGAGCTTACAATGAAATTTGATAAAAAAACTGGTGAATGAAATATGAATCTACATGAGTATCAGGCTAAACAGATTTTTGCGGATTATGGTATTCCTGTGCCTGCCAATAGAACCATTTCCTCGGTGGAGCAAATAGCACCGGCTGTGGCGGAACTGGGCGGCAATGAATGGATGGTCAAGGCACAGGTGCATGCGGGTGGTCGCGGTAAAGCCGGCGGGGTTATTAAAGCGGGTTCGGTTGATGAAATTAAGGTCTTTGCTCAAAAAATGCTGGGTACTCATCTGGTGACCTTTCAGACTGATGCCAAAGGTCAGCCGGTTAATACCTTATTAATAGAAGTCCCCAGTACTATCAGCCGTGAACTGTATATGGGGGTGCTGGTGGATCGTGCCAGCAGACGGGTGACTATTATGGCATCTGAAGCAGGCGGTATGAATATTGAGGAAGTGGCCGCCACTGAGCCGGAAAAAATTATTACTCTGCCCATTGATCCAGTCAGTGGTTTAATGCCCAATCAGGTCAGAGAAGCAGGGTTTGGAATGCATTTAAGCCCGGCTCAGCAAAAGGGCCTGATGAAAGTGATGCAGGGTGTGTATCGAATTTTTATGGAAAAGGATGCCTCTCAGGTGGAAATTAACCCACTGGTTGTCACTGAGGATGATCAAATTGTGGCTCTGGATGCCAAAATATCCCTGGATGATAATGCCCTGTACCGTCATAAAGATATGCAGGATTTACGCGATGCTTCTCAGGAAGATGAAAAAGAAAATAAAGCCAAGGAATTCGAACTGAATTATGTTCCTCTGGATGGGGATATTGGTTGTATGGTTAATGGTGCCGGACTGGCTATGGCAACCATGGATATTATTAAAAATCATGGCGGTGAACCGGCCAACTTTCTGGATGTGGGCGGAGGTGTCACCAGAGAACGAGTGGCCGAAGCCTTAAAGCTGATTTTATCGGACTCTAATGTAAAAGCCATTTTAATTAATATTTTTGGCGGCATTGTGCGTTGTGACCTGATTGCAGAGGGTATTATTGCGGCAGCTAAAGAAGTAGCTCTGGGTGTTCCAGTGGTGGTGCGTCTGGAAGGCACTAATGTCGAATTAGGACGGGATTTACTGGAACGAAGCGGCCTGGATATTATCTCCAGAGGTGATTTTACCGAAGCGGCAGAAGCAGTGGTCAGAGTAGCGCAAGGAGGTAAAGCATAATGTCTGTTTTAATTAATAAAGAGACCCGAGTAATCTGTCAGGGTTTTACCGGGCAGCAGGGTACATTTCACTCCGAACAGGCGATTGCCTATGGCACTAATCTGGTGGGTGGTGTGACCCCGGGTAAAGGCGGTCAGACCCATCTGGACAGACCGGTATTTAATACGGTCAAAGAAGCGGTACGGGACGCTGGCGCGGAAGCCAGCATGATTTATGTACCGGCGGCCTTTGCGGCGGATGCTATTTTAGAAGCGGCCAATGCCGGGATCCGGATCATTGCCTGTATTACCGAAGGTATTCCAGTGCTGGATATGTTAAAAGTTAAAGCGGCTTTACCCGATGATGTGTATCTGATTGGGCCAAATTGTCCAGGGTTGATTACGCCCGGTGAATGTAAAATCGGGATTATGCCCGGTTCTATTCATATGCCGGGTAAAATTGGCATTGTGTCACGCTCAGGTACTCTGACGTATGAGGCCGTGCATCAGACGACCATAACCGGCCTGGGTCAGAGCACCTGTATTGGTATTGGTGGTGATCCTATTCAGGGCATGAACTTTATTGACTGCCTGACCCTGTTTGAACAGGATCCTCAAACTGAAGGCATTATTATGGTGGGAGAAATAGGCGGTACTGCCGAAGAAGAAGCCGCTGAATTTATCAAGCAGCATGTCAGTAAACCAGTGGTTGCCTATATTGCCGGAGTAACAGCACCCAAAGGCAAACGTATGGGCCATGCCGGTGCAATTATTGCCGGTGGTAAAGGTACGGCAGAAGAAAAATTCACTGCTCTGGAAGCCGCCGGCGTAACCATTACCCGTTCCCCGGCAGATATGGGTAAAGCGATGTTGGGAGTTATGAGATAACAGGAAGGGCGAACCTGTAGGTTCGCCCTTTATGAATTGATCTCCAGACGTTTTTCAATTTTTTCAAGACGTTCCTGCACATATATATTGTTTTCATCCTGTCTGGTTTTATCACTATCCAGTGCGGCAAGACGATGATGGGAAGCTATTCCCTGTGCTTTTATGTCTCTGATATCCTGTTTTATGAGAGTAATATCATGTTGCAGCTGTTTTAGAATTTCCAGCATCAGACTTTCTGTTTCTGACATAATTATTAATCCTTTTATTGTTTGCTCCTGTATGATTCAAGTGTAACCCTGAACAGGGAAATTTCAAGGCAATTTATTCCTGAGAATAAATTGTTGGAATCGGCTGCCGTTTATGCTGGGTACTGGTATAAATTTTTATCAGTTTTTGTTCGGTTTTCTGATCTATTGGTCTGCCTTCCAGAAAGTCATCAATTAAATCATAGCTGACCCCGAGAGCCTCTTCGTCTGCTTTTGATGGCGAATGACATTCCAGATCCGCGGTAGGAGTTTTGGTAATAATGCTTGAAGGGGTGCCGAGGAACATGGCAAGTTGTCGAACCTGACGTTTGTTCAGGCCAAACAGTGGCGCCAGATCGCAGGCACCATCACCGTATTTGGTATAAAATCCGGTGACATTTTCAGCGGAATGATCGGTTCCCAGTACCAGACCGCTTAAGATACCGGCAATTTCAAACTGAATGGTCATTCGGGCACGGGCTTTGACATTGCCTTTGGCAAAATCAAGGGCGTATTTTGAGTGATCATGTAACTGGGCGGATTCAAGAGCCCGCAATGATTCATTATGAATAGCATCGGTTCCGGGTTTAACATTAACGACCAGATTTTTATCAGGCTGGATAAAATCTAATGAAACCTGGGCATCCTGTTCATCAATCTGAATACCATAGGGCAGACGTACTGCAACAAACTGGTAACTATCGTCATGCTGTTCGGTTCTTAATTGTTCAACAGCCAGCTGCGCCAGACGACCACAGGTGGCTGAATCAATGCCACCGCTGATCCCCAGAACCAGGACTTTTAGACCGGATTGCTGTAAATGATTTTTAATAAATTCCAGACGGCGTTGGCACTCAAATTGGGGGTCAATTTCAGGTAATACTTTCATTTCACTGATAATGGTTTGTCTGTCCAAGGTAAAGAACTCCTGATTATTAAAAAATAATTGTCTGCATAAATGCTTTTAGGGTAACATACCAATATTATCAGGAAAACCCAGGCTAAAACCAAGAAAAATCAAGGAAAAATAATAAATGAAAAAAATAGAAGCGATTATTAAGCCATTTAAACTGGATGATGTCAGAGAAGCATTATCAGAGATAGGTGTAACGGGCATGACCTCTACAGAAGTTAAAGGCTTTGGTCGTCAGAAGGGACATACAGAACTGTATCGTGGCGCAGAATATGTAATTGATTTTTTACCTAAGGTAAAACTGGAAATAGTGGTCCAGGAAGAAATTATGGAACGTTGTATAGAAGTCATTACCAATGCTGCCAGAACAGGCAAAATTGGAGACGGCAAAATTTTTGTCACCAGTATAGAAAAAATTATTCGCATCCGTACCGGAGAAGAAGATCAGGACGCGATATAAAAGAGCAGCGTTCAGCGCTGCTCTTTTAAAGCTGCTCTTTTAAAGCTGCTCTTTTAAGTATGCGGCTTCATCCATTCCGGTATGCCCGGAATAATCGCGTCATCCACATAAAATACTTCCTCGTGGAATTTATCCGCATTAGTGTCATATACCCGTTGGGCATCCTGAGCAAGTCGAGTTTGTCCCAGCTTGGTGTATGCCTCAACCATTAATAATAGGGCTTCACTGACGGCTGGTGTCTGCTGATAATGTTCAACCACATAGGATGCCCGATCCACTGCTGCAATATAGGCCTGTCTGCGCATATAATATTTAGCCACATGCAATTCATGGTTGGCCACTTTATTGCGCAGATAGCGCATTCGAAGTACCGCATCCTTGGAATATTTGCTGTTAGGGAATTTTCTGACCAGTTCACTGAAATAATTAAAAGACTCTAAGGAAGAATTGGGATCTCGTTTGGATTCATCCTGAGGAAAAATAAATTCAAAGATACTTTTTCGAGCTGGGAAAGTCACCAGACCTCTTAGATAATAGGCATAATCTACATTAGTATGACGTGGATGTAATTTGATAAAACGATCGGCGGCCGCAATAGCCGATTCCGGTTCTTCAAATTTATAATAGGCAAATGCCGTTTCCAGCTGAGCCTGCTGGGCATATGCACCGTGAGGATAACGGGCTTCCAGTTTTTCATACAGATCAATGGCTGTTTGGTATTCCCCATCGGCCAGATTGGCTTTTGCTTCAGCATAGAGCTTACTGGCAGACCAGCTTTTGGTTTCGTCCACTTCTTCCGGCAGCCAGGACTCAAGAATAGAGCAGCCGGAGGAAAAAATACTGATAAGTACAAGTAATAGTGCCAGATTCATGCGACTTGAGTGACTGAAATTCATAGAGTAATGATTGCCCTGAAAAAATGTCTTTTAATATGGTTATAAGACCGCCTAGTATATGAGAAATAAGTTATACTTGCAAAATGAATTCGACACATAACAAGCAGATACAGACGGAACAAAGACAATATCAGGTGCCTGCCGATGCTTATGGCATGAGGGTGGATCAGGTTCTGGTTGAGTTGGTGCCTGAATTTTCCCGCTCCCGTCTGCAGCAATGGGTTAAGCAGGGCAGAATTCTGCTCAATGGGCAGAATATAAAACCTAAAACAAAAGTAACTGGGGGTGAAACCCTGGATATTACTATTGAACAGGAACAGCAGGGGGAATGGCAGGCAGAAGACATTCCACTGGATCTTGTTTATGAAGACAGCAGTCTGCTGGTTATTAACAAGCCTGCTGGTCTGGTGGTGCATCCGGCTATCGGCAATCGCAATGGTACCTTATTAAATGCCCTGCTGTTTCATTGTCCGCAGCTGATTAATGTCCCCCGGGCGGGAATTGTCCACCGGATTGACAAGGAAACCTCAGGTTTACTGGTGGTTGCTAAAACGCTGGCCGCCCAAACTCATCTGGTTAATCAGCTTCAAAAACGGGCTTTTGACCGTGAATATGAGGCCATAGTCAATGGTGAAATGACCGGTGGCGGTACTATTAATAAGGCTATTGGCAGACATCCGGTGCAAAGGGTTAAAATGGCTGTGATGAAAAACCCGGACAGCGGCAAAGAGGCGATTACCCATTACCGCATTAAGGATCGCTTTCGCCGGTATACCGCGGTCACTGTTAAGCTGGAAACCGGACGCACTCATCAAATTCGTGTCCATATGGCGTATATTCGATATCCACTGGTCGGTGATCAGGTCTATGCAGGGCGCTTACGTTTACCGCCGGACTGTAATGAAACTTTAAAAACCTTTCTGTTAAACTTTAAACGTCAGGCTCTGCATGCCCGAAAACTGGGGCTGGAACACCCGGAATCGGGACAATGGCTGGAATGGGAAGCTGAAGCACCGGAAGACATGCAGCAGTTAAAAGCCTTATTAAGAGACTATTCACAGCCGTGATGACTATGATTCAGGCTGACTGGGATGCCCCGGAAAATATTAAAACCCTTATTACGACCAGAGCCGAGGGTTTTAGCCGGTATCCTTATGAGGGTTTTAATCTGGCCCTGCATGTAGGCGATGATCCGCTTGCGGTAGTTAAAAATCGCCGTAAACTTCGCCAGCATCTTCCTGCTGAGCCTGTCTGGCTGAATCAGGTTCATGGTAATCAGGTGATAGAAGCTCAGGTCAATGCTGTGAACAGTGATGCGGATGGCAGTTATACCTGTACCAAAAATGCCATTGCCATTATTATGACGGCAGACTGTCTTCCGGTTTTGATCTGTAACCGGCAGGGAAACGCTGTAGCAGCCATTCATGCCGGGTGGCGGGGTTTGCTGGAGGGTATTGTGGAGCAGGGTGTTGAACAGCTTGTGAAACTATCCCACTGTCAGAACGATGACGTTATGGTCTGGCTGGGGCCGGCCATCGGGCCGGAAAAATTTGAAGTGGGTGAAGATGTCCGGCAGCTGTTTCTTGAGCGGGCAAAAACATATCCGGCTGAAATGCTTGATAAACTGAACCAATGTTTTACTGCAATCAATAATTACCGGCAAACAGATAAGAAATATCTGGCTGACATATATCAACTGGCCAGAATAAGATTGTCCCATGTCGGTGTTGATAATGTTACTGGGGGGCACTATTGTACTTATAGCGAACAGGATAAATTTTATTCTTATCGGCGTGATGGTAAAACAGGTCGTATGGCCAGTATGATCTGGTTTGAATAGTTACGCTTTGACAATGTTAAAAAATAACTAAAAATTCACCGTAAAATTTAAAATTCATATACGGCAATTTATGCAGAGTAATTAAAAAATAATTTAAGAGAAGATAATGAACGAATGGAAAATGTTAACTCTGGTGGGACGTGATCAGTCGGGTATTGTAGCCAGAATAACCAGTGCACTGTATCAGACCGGCGCGCAGCTGGGCGAAGCTTCCATGATGCGTCTGGGGGGTAACTTTACCATTATGTTAATGGTAAAAAGTGAGCATACGATTGAACAGCTCAATCAAAGTATTGGGGCGGTGGTTCAGGATATGGGACTGACCAGCTCTTTTCAGGCTATTGAGGCCAGTCTGCATCAGCATGAAATTCCGGATTCCATTATTACCGTTTATGGTGCTGATCGTCCCGGCATTGTTGCTAAAGCCACCACATCACTGCTTGAAGCGGGTTATAACATTACCGATTTAGATTCGGACGTGGCAGGCAGTGAAGCTGAACCCATTTATATTATGCAGATTGAAGGGATTGCAGCTCAGGGTATGGAGGCACTGGAACAGGCCATTGAACAGATTAGATCAGAAGGCGTCAATGTGGATATGACACCAATTGATGTGATGATAGGATAAAAAATGGCACTACTGGATATTTTAAAATACCCGGATGAGGCCTTAAAACAGCTTTCAGAATCGGTAGCGGAGTTTGATGACGAACTGCATTCGTTTTTAGTCGATCTGGAAGACACCATGCGGGCCGGACCCGGTGGAGTGGGTATTGCTGCACCTCAGGTGGGATATTTCAAACGTATTGCCATTGTGGATGTGTCATCCAGGCCTAAAATTGAACACAATGGCTGTATGATTCTGATCAATCCGGAAATTAAAACCTGGGACGGTATGAAGGTCGGCAGAGAAGGCTGTATGTCTGTGCCTGATTATACCGGTAATGTGATCCGTGCCGAAAAAATCACTCTGCAGGCTTATAATGCCCGGGGTGAACAACAGGATTATGAGTGTACCGGTTATGAAGCCCGAGCGGTACAGCATGAACTGGATCATCTGGATGGGCTATTGTTTCTGGATCGTCTGGTCAGTCGTCGAACTGATTTGTTTAAACGTAAAACTTATCATAAAAAATAAGTTATCCACAGCTTAACTTATTGAAAAAAATATAAAAAATAATAAACAAAAGG
>JALVAL010000183.1 GCA_027011205.1 Gammaproteobacteria bacterium | reverse complement strand
GTTAAATTGTGATTGATTCTGATGGCTATCGTCCAAATGTTGGCATCATCATAGTAAATGATGATGCCAGGCTATTCTGGGCACGTCGTATTGGTCAGGATGCCTGGCAATTTCCTCAAGGGGGTATTGCCTATGCAGAATCACCTGAACAGGCAGTGTTTAGAGAACTGAGCGAAGAGACCGGTCTGAAACCGGATGACGTAAAAATTATTGCACAAACAGAAGGCTGGCTGCGTTATAATCTTCCTGAACATCTGGTCAGGCGCTATAAGCGTCCCGTCTGCATTGGTCAAAAACAAAAATGGTTTATGCTCAGGCTATTAGCCAGCGAAACATCCATTTCCCTAAATGAAAACCAGCGTCCTGAATTTGATTTATGGAAATGGATTGATTACTGGGAACCTTTAACAGAGGTTATTTCATTTAAACGTAATGTGTACCGCAAAGCACTGGAATATTTTGCCCCCAGGCTTAATATTGAAAAAAATAACAATTAAAAGTAAACGTACAGCCTTTGTGACTGACAGGGTACATTCTGGGAAATAATAATCAGAAACTAAGAATAAGTATTGCATTATATAGGGGGGGGTTATGCTGCATACCCTGCGGCGTATAGTTCAGGAAGTCAATTCTACCAGAGATCTTAATCGGGTTCTGGCGATTATTGTTCAGCGAGTAAAAGCAGCAATTCATGCGGATGTATGTTCTGTTTATCTGGCTGATGAAGGTGCTTTTACTCTGCTGGCAACAGATGGTCTTAACGCCGAACTGGTGGGTAAAGTGCGTTTTCCTCCGGGTTCCGGACTGGTGGGGCTGGTAGCTCAGCGAACTGACCCTCTAAATCTGGATGATGCTCAGGAACATCCTCGCTTTCAATTATTTACCTCCCTTAATGAAGAACGTTATCATAGTTTTGTAGGTATTCCCATTACCCACCACCGGGAAGTACTGGGGGTGCTGGTGGCGCAATCAGAATCACGGGTGCGCTTTTCCCACGATATTGTTAATTTTCTGGTCACTATTGCGGCACAGTTAGCCGGTGCCATTATAAATGCTCAGGCTACACGTCAAATTGATGAATCAGAAAAAACAGAAAACTTAGAAACTAAATCAAGTATTCCAAAAAAATCCTCGATCCGTCATGATAATCGTCCTCTGCTGGGGCAGCCCGGTGCGCCAGGTATTGCCATTGGTCGGGCAGTTTCTATTGCAAGTTCAGTTATTCTTGAATCTATTCCTGATCGACCGATAGATGATATTGACAATGAAATTAATGTATTTCATTCAGCTCTTGATTCGGTTCGTAAAGATATCAAATCCCTGTCGTATCAATTACTAGCCGATGGCCTGCCCACAGAAGATGTTGCTGTCTTTGATGCTTACCTGCTAATGCTCGATTCCAATACCTTGATTGACAGTACTATCAATCGTATTAAATCAGGCAACTGGGCAGCCGGAGCCTTACGCGAAACCATTCTGGAGCATATCAAGCTGTTCGGAGAGATGGAAAATCCTTATCTGCGTGAACGGGTTAAAGATATCCGTGATCTGGGACAATGTATTTTCAATCAGATGCAGGGCATTAATGATCTGCCTTTGGATAAACTCTCAGAAAAAGCCATTATTGTTGCCGAAGATATCTCAGCAACATTATTGGCAGATATTGAAAAAACCAATATTTCAGGCATTGTTCTTAAACGCGGTTCCCGTACCTCTCATGTGGCGATTCTAGCAAGAGCTATGGGAATTCCTACGGTTGTAGGGGTCAATGAATTACCAGTAATGCAGCTGGATGGCAGTCAGTTAGTTGCTGATGGTTATAGCGGTAAACTCTATATCTCACCAACTGAAACCATTATTAAGGAATATTCCCGGCTGATTTGCCAGGAAGAAGAACTGTCAGAAGAAATCAGAGAACTCAATGGACAGCCTGCAACCACCACCGATGGAATAAATATTCCTCTGTATGCAAATACCGGATTAGTTGCAGATATTACGCCGAGTAAACATAGTGGGGCAGAGGGAATAGGGCTGTATCGTACTGAGTATCCTTTTATGATCAGGCAACGTTTCCCTGGAGAGGAAGAACAGAGCAAAATATATCGTGAAGCACTTCAGGCTTTTGTACCCAGGCCTGTGGTGCTTAGAACACTGGATATTGGCGGTGACAAGTCCTTAAGCTATTTCCCCATTGAAGAAGACAACCCTTTCCTGGGCTGGCGTGGTATTCGGGTTACCCTGGATCATCCGGAAATTTTTATGATCCAGTTAAGAGCCATGCTGATAGCCAGTGAAGGTCTGGATAATTTAAGTGTACTGTTTCCCATGATCAGTACCATTTCTGAAGTAGAAGATGCAATTGCCCTGCTGGAACGAGCCTATCGTGAATTATTAACGGAAGGTTATCGTATTCAGATGCCAAAAGTTGGGGTCATGGTTGAAGTACCCTCTCTGGTTTTTCAGATAAAACGTATTGCCTCTATCGTTGATTTTATTTCCATTGGCACCAATGATCTGATTCAGTACCTAATGGCAGTAGACAGAAATAATGCCAGCGTGGCAGAACTTTATGAATCCTTACATCCTGCTGTTCTTAATGCTATAAAAATGGTAGTGGATGGTTCTCACGAGGCCGGCATTCCTGTCAGTGTCTGTGGTGAAATGGCTGGTGATCCGCTGGCGGCATTATTGCTGTTAGGGATGTCTATTGATTCATTAAGTATCAGTGTCGGTTCGTTACCCCGTGTTAAATGGATGATCCGCAATTTTTCACACCAGGAAGCTAAAGCGTTAATGAAACAGGCATTAACCATGAAAGATGCCCATGTAATCAAACAACTATTGACTAAAGAACTGGAAGGAAAAGGTCTGGGTGGTCTTATTCGGGCCGGACGATAAAGCTTATTTTCTGTCCTCAAACAGCTTTTCAAAATGGCATGACAAAATAAATCAAAAAACAGTTGACCTTGTGTGATCAGAGCGTATAATACACCACTCACTCAACGGTGTTCTGCAGTAAAGCTGAAGAAAACGGTTGAGAAAACAACGACTTAGCGAGTTTTAAAATAAAGTTTAATGACTTTAATTTAGAAGGGTTCGGGAAGTTGCTGCTCTTTAAAAATAGAATCGAAC
>JALVAL010000182.1 GCA_027011205.1 Gammaproteobacteria bacterium | reverse complement strand
GTTAATTGGTAGGCGCGAGTAGATTCGAACTACCGACCCCCACCATGTCAAGGTGATGCTCTAACCAACTGAGCTACGCGCCTATTGTGTTACTATTTATTACTATTAAAAATAAACAGTATCAAGGTCTCATTTGAACGATGCGTGATGCATCAGAAATGAGTGCGTATGATACAAAGGCTGAGGCTTATTGGCAAGTATTTTTTTAATTTTATCATTTTGTAACTATTCAGTATAACTTAAGCCTGTTAAGAGTATCTGCCTGAAGTGCCTGTGTTTGCGGGGTTTATGGAGGCAGGATGCCGAGATAAAGCGACACAGGGATGTGCTTGAGCGTCCCCGAAAATACAGGGACTGCAGGCAAATACGGTAATTTATACAGAGTAATCAATCTTTTTTCTATATATTAAATCGTGCATTTCTTATAGCGCAATAAATTTATCCTGCAGGATTTTTATCTGATCCCGCAGGCGTGCAGCTTCTTCAAATTCCATATTCTGGGCATGAGAGTACATTTGATCTTCCATCAGCTTAATTTTCTGCTCCACTTCCTGGCGGGACATCACCTCATATCTACCTGCCTCTTCTGCCACTTTGCGATTTTTCGCTACTGCCAGCCCGGCTCCGGGAATGGTGGCTTCCAGAATATCCTTAACCGATTTTTTGATGCCAATCGGGGTAATATTATGTATCTGGTTGTAGGCAATCTGCTTTTCCCGTCGGCGTTGGGTTTCATCCATAGCCCGCTGCATGGAACCGGTAATTCTATCGGCATAAAAAATCACTTCACCATTTACATTTCGAGCAGCTCGTCCCATGGTCTGGATCAGGGAGCGTTCTGAACGTAAAAAACCTTCTTTGTCCGCATCCAGAATAGCAACCAGAGACACTTCCGGGATATCCAGCCCCTCTCTTAACAGATTAATACCCACCAGCACATCAAATTCACCCAGACGCAGATCACGAATAATTTCTACCCGTTCTACGGTATCAATATCCGAATGCAGATAGCGTACCCGTACATCATGTTCGAGATAATAATCGGTTAAATCCTCTGCCATACGTTTGGTCAGAGTGGTTACCAGTACCCGGTCATTATTGGCCACTTTTTTGTGTATTTCTGAAAGCAAATCATCAACCTGGGTGGTGACGGTACGGATTTCCACCTCCGGATCCAGCAGACCGGTGGGTCTGACCACCTGTTCAGCAATCACATGAGCTTTCTCAGCCTCGTATTTTCCCGGTGTGGCAGAGATAAAAATACTTTGCGGTGCCAGATGCTCATATTCCTCAAATTTAAGCGGCCGATTATCCAGAGCGGAAGGTAGACGAAAACCATATTCCACCAGATTTTCCTTGCGCGAACGATCACCTTTGTACATCGCGCCTATCTGCGGAATAGTGGCATGACTTTCATCAATAAAAATCATGGCGTCATCCGGCAGATAATCCAGAAAGGTAGGCGGCGGCTGTCCCGGTTCCCGACCGGATAAATAACGCGAGTAATTTTCAATACCCGAGCAATAACCCAGTTCCATAATCATTTCCAGATCCAGCTGAGTACGCTGTTCCAGACGCTGAGCTTCCACCAGTTTATTAAGAGAATATAGATGTTCCAGACGTTGTTTTAATTCTACTTTAATTTTTTCTACCGCATCGAGCAGGGTTTCTCTGGGTGTTACATAGTGCGTCTTTGGGTAAATAGTGATGCGGGGCACTCTGCGCAGCACTTCTCCGGTCAGGGGGTCAAAATAACTCAGAGATTCTACTTCATTATCAAACAGCTCAATGCGCACCGCTTCGCTGTCTGAGTCCGCCGGATAGATATCTATTACATCACCCCGTACCCGATAGCTGGCCCGATGCAGTTCTACATCATTGCGTTTGTACTGCAGTTCTGCCAGGCGTCTTAAAATAGTACGTTGATCCACCAGATCACCGGTCACCACATGCAGTAACATTTTCATATAGGATTGAGGATCGCCCAGACCGTAGATACAGGAGACTGAGGCGACAATAATGGTATCCCGGCGTTCCAGCAGGGCTTTGGTCGCTGACAGACGCATCTGTTCAATATGTTCATTAATGGAGGCATCTTTTTCAATAAAGGTATCCGATGCCGGGACATAGGCTTCAGGCTGGTAATAATCGTAATAGGAAACAAAATATTCCACTGAGTTATAGGGAAAAAATTCTTTCATCTCCCCATAAAGCTGAGCTGCCAGGGTTTTATTATGTGCCAGAATCAAGGTCGGACGCTGTAAATTCTTAATTACATTAGCCATGGTAAAGGTTTTACCCGAACCGGTTACCCCCAGCAGAGTCATGGCAGCCTCACCATCTTCCATCGCCTGACTCAGCGTTTTAATTGCCTCTGGCTGATCACCATTGGGGGTATAGGAAGAAACCAGTTGAAAGGGTTTTGACATGCGTATTTGTATCCAGTTTTTATAATCATAAATTAATCAGTTGAAACGTAGCGAGAATGATTAATTTAGGATAATCTGACTAATGCCCTTAGAGTATAGTTATGCTAGAATTAGCACAATTTGCTTATGTTCTAATTTAACTTTTTAAGGCTGAATTTCCTTATTTTACGCTAGAGGTGCTTCACTTGGCTATACAGTTATCCAATCGAGTACAATCCGTTAAACCTTCCGCCACCCTGGCCATTACTGCCAAAGCCAAAGCATTACGGGCCGAAGGCAAAGCTATTATTGGTCTGGGCGCTGGTGAACCGGACTTTGATACCCCGGACAATATTAAAAAAGCGGCTATTGATGCTATCAATAATGGCTTTACCAAATACACGGCAGTGGGTGGCACCCCGGAGTTAAAACAGGCGATCTGTGATAAATTCCAGCGTGACAATTCTCTCAGCTATACCCCGGAACAGGTGCTGGTATCCAGCGGCGGCAAGCAAAGCTTTTATAACCTTTGCCAGGCTCTGCTCAATGATGGGGACGAAGTAATTATTCCTGCTCCTTACTGGGTATCTTACCCGGATATGGTGATTCTGGCCGGCGGCAAACCGGTTATTGTTAGCAGCAATATTGAGCAGGGTTTTAAAATTGCACCGGAACAGTTAACAGCGGCCATTAGCGACAAAACCCGTCTGATCGTTATTAACAGCCCGTCCAATCCAACTGGGGTTACCTATACCCGTACTGATTTACAGGCGATTGGATATATTCTAAAGGACTATCCGGATATTATTATTGCCAGCGACGATATGTATGAACATATTGTCTGGGCTGATGAACCCTTCTGTACTATTGCACAAGTCTGCCCTGAGCTATATGAACAGACAGTAACCATGAACGGTGTCAGTAAGGCCTATTCCATGACCGGCTGGCGTATCGGTTATGCTGCCGGCCCAGCCAGTCTGATTTCAGCAATGACCAAGATTCAGTCTCAGAGCACCTCTAATCCCTGCTCCATTTCTCAAATGGCGACCCTGGAAGCTTTAAACGGCGATCAAAGCTGTATTAAAACCATGCTGGCAGCGTTTAAGGAACGACATGACTATGTTGTGCAGCAGGTAAATAACATCTCTGGCATGCAGGCACTGGCCTCTCAGGGTGCATTTTACACATTTGTTAATATGCAGGACATCATTGACCGGACAGAGGGGATCTGCAATGATGTGGAGCTGGCCGATTATATACTCAGTGAAGCTGAAGTGGCTTTAGTACCCGGTTCAGCCTTTGGAGCAGAGGGTTATATGCGTATTTCTTTTGCCACCAGTATGGACAATTTACAGCAAGCTCTGGCTCGCCTGGAAAAACTATTTGCCTGATTCTGGAAGCCTCTCTCCTCACAAAACCCGCAAAAAAAAAGCGGCAAGGATTAAAACCCTTTGCCGCCTTTTTTACCTCCATACCAAGCTGTTTTAATTCCTTTAAAACCCTGCTTGCGGCCGGTCCTTCGACCCTTTTCTCCTTAATCGTTCCGTCTTACACCTTCCATAAAAACTCTGATGAGAACTCTGACATAAGAACTCTGACATAAGAACTTTGAAAAATTGTAAAGCATATTTTCTGTTAAATTCTAAGTTAGAACAGCATATAAAGCGGTTCTAACTAACTACATCTATATGCAGTTATTCTTTAGCTAAATCTTAGCAAATAGCCTCTGTAATACAATCAGGGATATCCCGAATAGAGTCAGGATCTGCCCGGGACAGCAGGCAGGCATATTTTAACAACTTGAAATCCACTGCCTTTAACCCAAAGTAAACAACAATCTTATAAGAATCAGGATATAAAAGTATGAGTGATTTTCCCTTTGTTGTTGATATTCAGGATACCGAACACTTTAAACTGCAGGTTATGGAGGCTTCTAAACAGCAGCCTGTTCTGGTCGACTTCTGGGCCGACTGGTGCCAACCCTGTAAAACATTAATTCCGATGCTGGTCAAACTTGCAGAAGAATATAAAGGGGCTTTTATTCTGGCTAAAGTCAACGCTGACGAACAACAGGAACTGGTTGCCGCAGCAGGTGTCAGAAACCTGCCCACCGTTAAGCTATTTAAAGATGGTGCCATTGTTGATGAATTTATGGGTGCCAAAACAGAAAGTGAAATTCGTCAGTTCCTGGATGCACATATTGACAATGAATCACAAAATGTCATTGAGCAGGCACTGGAACTGTCTGAATCCGGCGCACATGAACAGGCTCTGGAAGCACTTAAACAGCTGAATCAGGATGATCCATCCAATACCGATGTCTATCTGGCCACTGCCCGAATCTATCTGCAATCGGGTGATCTGGACAATTGCGAAGCGGTACTTAAAGCCCTGCCCGCAAATATTCAGATTAGTGATGAAGCCAGAAAAATACAGGATGAACTGGACTTTGCCCGGGCTACTAAAGATGCACCGGATGTGAGTGAAATTGTTGCACAACTGGAAACGGAGCCGGAAAATCATGAATTGCGGGTTCAGCTAGCCAATCAATATACGGTTTCTCATCAATATGAAAAAGCGCTGCAAGAATTATTGTATATTTTAAGAAAGGACATGAATTTTCAGGAAGGTAAGGCGAAAGAAGCTATGTTGAAAATTTTTGAAATACTGGGTAATCAGGAACCAATAGTACGCAAGTACCGTACTAAACTGGCCACCCTTTTGTATTAAGTAAGAATTGTATTAAGCTTTTGGCAGAGACAGAAGTCTCTGCCAAAAGCTGGTATAGTTATTTGTTTTTTATAGCATTAGCCAGCCGTTTGGCGGGTACATAACCCGGCAGACTGGTACCGTCTTCTAAAAACATGGCGGGCGTACCCTGTACCCCCAGAGCCTGACCCAACTGAAACTGTTTAGCCACGGGATTTTTACAGTTCTTTTCAGGAATAGGCTTACCCTCTTTGGCATCTGTCAGGGCTTTGTTCCGGTCATCAGAACACCAGACATTAACTGCCTTTTGGTAGGAGCGACTGCCCAGCCCCGCACGAGGATAGGACATATAACGAATGGTAATACCTTCATTATTGTAATCTTTCATTTCCCGGTGCAATTTAACACAATACGGACAGTCAATATCAGTAAATACCGTTACTTTGGCAATTTCATTTTTAGCCGGATAAATAATCATCTGACTTTCATCCATTGAGTTGAGTAATTTGCCCCGTGCTGCACCCCGTTTCTTCTCAGTCAGATTAACTTTGTTTTTAACATCAATAATATCACCGCGTAACATCATTGAAGCATCTTTATTAAAGTAAAATATAGTGGAGCCGTAACTCACTTCAAAAATACCGGGCATAGGTGTTTCTTCAATGCTGGTGGGTTTGGCACCGGGCATAAGAGTGTCCAGAGCCGCTGTCAGCTCCTGGGGTGCCGCAGGCGTTTGTGCCAGAACATTAACATTAAAAAGTGTGGTTAATGTAACCAGGGTAGTAACACCCAATGTGGATTGCTTAATATTTTTTATCATAGAGCTCATGTAATATGGTTTCCGTTTTTAGTCTCTGAAGTTGGTATATTGTAAAGCAACAGGTAAATCCTGCTGTTTCAGCATGGTCATAACAGCCTGTAAGTCATCCCGTTTTTTCCCGGTGACTCTGACCTGTTCCCCCTGTACAGCAGCCTGAACTTTAAGTTTAGTGTCTTTAATCAGTTTTACAATTTTGCGTGCTGAGTCCTTATCAATACCCTGACGCACCATTAATTTCTGCTCGATCAGTTTGCCATTGGGTTTCATATCCCCCTGTTCGAGACTTTTAATGTCTACTTTTCGGCGCACCAGCTCTTTGTGCATAATATCCAGCACCTGCTGAACCTGAAATTCACTCTCACTGAACAGGGTAACTTCTTCCTTTGACTGCTTAACCCCTGTTTGAGTTCCCTTAAGATCATATCTTTGCGTAATGGCCCGATTTGCATTATTGACCGCATTGGTTAATTCATGCATATCCAGTTCCGAAACAATATCAAATGAAGGCATTATATTTATCCTGTGCTTTTTATTAGCAATAAATTGCACTTCATTTTAGTGAGCTGTCAGTAATTGTCAATCGCTAAAGTAAGCTGTAAACCCAGCACCCTTAAAAGACGAGGCTTTGGGAAATAGTTGTCACCTCTGCTATCCTCGATCTTAAGGACGAGGCCTTACGAGGTGCCAGGTAAAACAGACTTAGCCTCTGGGGTGATGCTGAGCATGCAGTTCTTTAAGCCGTTCTTTGGCTATATGGGTATAAATCTGGGTAGTTGACAGATCACTATGGCCTAAAAGCATTTGCACCACCCGTAGATCTGCACCATGATTAAGTAAATGAGTCGCAAAGGCATGGCGCAGCACATGCGGTGACAAACTGTCAGAAATACCCGCAATACCCGCGTAACGCTTTATCATTACCCAGAACATCTGCCGAGTCATACCACTGCCCCGACGGGTAACAAACAGATTATCACTGAGCTTCAGGCCTAATAAATCGCCACGGGCATTTTTTATATAATGACTGATCCATTCTGATGCTTCTTCCCCCATGGGGATCAGACGCTCTTTATTGCCCTTGCCAATAACTCGAATCACACCCTGGGCAAGGCTGATATCGGTCATATCCAGGTTAACCAGTTCTGATACTCTCAGTCCGGCAGCGTATAATAATTCCAGCATGGCCCGGTCACGCAGACCCAGAGGATCATTTAAATCCGGTGCTTCCAGCAGCGCTTCCACTTCCCTTTCGGACATGGTTTTAGGCAGCGGTAGTCCCAGTTTTGGAGATTCCAGCAGGGCTGAAGGATCATCTATGAGTCTATTTTCGCGGATCTGATATTGATAAAAACGCCGCAAGGTGGATAACATTCTTGCCGTTGAACGGGCTTTAATGCCCTGTGCCAGACGATACGCCAGATAAGCCTGAAGATGGGCTTTATTTAATGCCATCAGCTCACCGCCATTACCGGCAGCGGCCCATTTTGACAGGCCTTTAAGATCGGTCTGATAGGCACTTAAGGTATGTTTACTCAGGCCATGCTCCATCCACAGAGCATCCAGAAACTGTTCAATGCTCTGTTCATCCTGAGCCAGTTGGGTACTATTCAGTATTTGCTTGCTCATGTGCCAGCAGCCATAGTTTTATTTGCATATAATCTATTTTACCTTTTTGCCGCAGCAAAGTATCACCGGCATAACCACCCACCCCGGATGCAGCAACAACCCGATGACAGGGAATAATAACAGGAAATGGATTATTACGGCAGGCATTACCCACCGCTCTGGCACTGCTGCCCAGTTCTTTCGCCAGTGCCCCGTAAGTTTTAACCTGGCCATAGGGGATCTGCTGCAAGGCCCGCCAGACTTTTTGTTGAAAAAGACTACCCGAAGTCATCTGGCAGGGTATACTGAAAGTTAAACAACCCCGGTTAAAATAATAATCAAACTGCTGCAGAATTTGCTGTGCGAAACGGTCAGCGGGTTGCGCGGATCCCGCTTCGGTAACAAAATCAACGGCCATGATCTGTTGTCCTGAATAGCGAATATTCAGTTTAATGTCTTTAACGGACAGAGCAATGGACAGTTGATTCATAAGCAAATAAACAAAAAAAGGGACACCTGATAAACAAGTGTCCCTTTTCTGGAGAATAAATTCAACTGTGAATTTAACTCAGCTTTTCTTTAATACGTGCAGCTTTACCACGCAGGTTACGCAGATGGTACAGCTTGGAACGACGCACATCACCACGACGTTTGACATTAATACTGTCAACCATAGGGCTGTAAGTCTGGAATACCCGCTCAACACCTTCACCATAAGAAATCTTACGGACAGTAAAAGCGGAATCTATACCACGGTTACGCACACCGATAACCACACCTTCAAAAGCCTGAATACGTTCACGCTCACCTTCTTTTACTTTTACGTTTACAACCACTGTGTCACCAGGGCCAAATCTGGGTACTTCACGTCCCATTTGTTCTGCGTTTAAAGCATCAATTATCTTACTCATTCGTTTGCTCCAATTACCTTAGGCCCTGAACCCAGGGATTGTCTAAAAATTAAAAATACTGTTTTGTTAATCCTGTTCCTGAATAAACGCCTGCAGCAATTGCTGCTCCTGCTCACTCATTTCCCGATCAGCTAATAAATCAGGACGTCTTTGCCATGTACGTCCTAAGGATTGTTTAAGACGCCATTGGTCAATTTTTTTATGGTTACCGCTTAATAATACCTGCGGTACCCATTCGCCTTCAAAATCTTCAGGGCGAGTATAATGCGGGTGATCCAGCAGCCCGGCATAAAACGAATCACTGCTTGCTGATTCATTATGTCCCAATGCTCCAGGTATTAAGCGGATCAAGCTGTCTATCAGCACCATGGCAGGTAATTCACCGCCGCTGAGTACATAATCGCCAATTGAACATTCGTAATCGACATAATGTTCTATTAAACGCTCATCAACCCCTTCATATCGTCCCGCCAGTAATATTAACTGCTCGTTATTACTGAGTTCCTTAACAATATTCTGAGTCAGAGGCTGTCCCTGCGGAGAAAGATAAACAACTTTAGTCTGTTTATCTTTACTCTGTATCTCTTTACTCTGAATACCAGAGCTATTTTTCTTAACTGAAAGTATGGCGTCTTTAAGAGGCTCTACCTTCATTAACATACCCGGACCACCGCCATAAGGTCTGTCATCAACTGTTTTGTGTTTGTCGCTGGTAAAATCTCTGGGATTAGTCAGACCCAGCTCAATTAAACCATTACGTATTGCTCTGCCGGTAATGCCCACTTTTATGGCATCAAACATCTCCGGAAACAATGTAATAACATCAATACGTTTTAACATTTTTGCAGAACCAATTTTCGTTCACCTGAGCTCTCTCCCTGAGGAGAAAGTGATTAATCAGTTCTTTGCTTCAGTTTCATTCCATTCGATTTGCCAGTCCACAATAATGGTTCCGGCATCAAGGTCCACTGATTTAATATAATGTCCCTGGACAAAAGGAATTAAAATTTCCTGGCTGTTATGCTGCACATCATCAGATGACGGCTTAATAACCAGAACATCATCTGCTGCTGTTTCCATTAAACGGGTCACCTGACCCAGTTTAATATCTTCAAGATTGACAACGCTCATCCCGATGATATCAGACCAGAAATATTCGTCTTTTGCGGTTGCCTTAAAATCAGAGCGATAAACCGCCAGTTCGGCACCTATCAGACTGGCTGCAGTTTCCCGATTATCATAACCGCTAAAATGCGCAATAACTCCCTTACCATGTGCCTTGCCACTGTCCAGTTCAATATCCTGCCAGCCTTCCCGTTTATTGCGTCGGATTTTTAACGCCGGGTAGTGCACAATATTTTCTCTGGGTTCTGTGAAGGAATAAACTTTAACCCATCCCTTAACACCGTAGTAACCGGTAATTTTTGCCAGGATATGCAGCTGTTCTGATTTTTCAGACATTGATTATTACATTCTCTGGCAAATTGCTATGCTAATATTAAAAAAAAAACGATTAGCTTGCTTTCTTAAACTCTTTAAGCAGAGAAGAAACGCGTTCAGAAGTCTGTGCGCCCTGACCTACCCAATGTTCAATACGATCAGATTTTATTTCCAGACGGGCTTCGTTTCCACGAGCCATGGGATTAAAATAACCCACTTTTTCAATAAAACGACCATCACGAGCAGAACGGCTGTCGGTGACAACGATCTGGTAAAATGGGCTTTTCTTGGCACCGCCACGAGCGAGACGTATAGTAACCATTAGGCTAATTTCCTCAATATATTCAATAACTTCCAGAAAAATTCTGTAACTTCGCAGACAAACCTGGAAACATTTGTTCAAGTACCGTAATAAACAGTTTTTAACTGTATTATCGCTGTATGCACTTAAAAAGCCTGCTCAGAAAAGACGGGCATTTTACTCTAAAACGGCCTGTAGATAAAGTGTTTTTGGGATTTATTTTAGTTTATTTTAAATGCTTTTTTCAGCTGCTGCTCCCCGAGCTCCAAACAATATTTTAAAATGGCATTTTTCCCATACCACCGCCCATTCCCGGCGGCATTTTGCCCATCTGACTGCGCATCATGTTTTTCATGCCGCCTTTGGAAAATTTCTTCATCATTTTCTGCATCTGCTTAAACTGTTTCAGTAAACGATTTAAATCCTGAATCTGGGTTCCGGAACCTGCCACAATGCGTTTTTTCCGGGAGCCTCTTATCAGTTCCGGCCGCTGGCGTTCAGCGGGTGTCATGG
>JALVAL010000181.1 GCA_027011205.1 Gammaproteobacteria bacterium | reverse complement strand
TTTAATAGTTTATTTTTAAAAATATTAAGATTATTATAATCCTGTGAAAAGAAAATTACTGTTATCAGCATGTCATATTTCATTGATATTTATTTTATCGGCAGTCAATACGTTTGCTGAAGGGGTACATGAAGTATATGAGTATCAGGGGAAGGACGGGGTTCCTGAGTTTACCGATCAGGTGAAACCGGATAAATCTGTAAAAAGTGTTCAGCAAATAAAAAAAACATCCCCTGAACAGGAGCAGCAAAGCCGGGAAAAACTCCAGCGGCTGGTAGAAAAAGATAGACAAAGAGATAAACAACGGACTCTGGAAAAACAGCTGGAAGCAGAGCGTAACAGGCGTTACCAGACTGAAAGAGAACTTGAACTGGAGCGCTTAAGAAATGCAGACAGGACATCCACGCCACCGCCCGGTAATGATGATAAATATGATGTTTACTGGTACGGCAGACCTCCGTATCGCCCCGGACATCCCGGTTTAAGACCTCCGATTGTCAGACCACCAGTAGCAAGACCTCCGATTCAAAGGCCGATGGCTCATTAGGCGGGTAAGCTCAGACACTGATTTCTTTATTACCACCCAGGCGTTCTAAAATCTTGTCTGCAACTCTAAAGGCATTAGCGTAGATGGTCCAGGTATGTGGAACACTACCCCCAGTGGGCATAAAACTGCCATCTGTAACATATAAATTTTCCACATCATGTACCTGACAATCGGGATTAAGAACCGATTTCTGCGGGTCGATTCCAAAGCGACAACCACCTGCAACCAGATTAGTGGGCGGCACACCAGAGGCAAAGGCCAGTACATTATCAGCACCCATTTCACGCATGACATCTGCTGATTTATTGGCCAGATACCAGCCTACTTTCAGGTTCTGAACGTGTACATCGACTTTAATTCTGGCTACCGGAAGGCCCCATTTATCTTTGACTTCAGGATCCAGTGTAACATGGGAATTATCAGTGGGCAGCCAGTCACAAAAGGCTTCCACTTTAATATAGCGCCCTTCTGTAAAGTGTTCTTTTAAGCGGTCTTTTAATGGCTTGCCCCATAATAATTGTCCGTCACCACGGGTCTGACGACTGGCACGGGCAACGGGGTTGGGGTGCAGATGGACAAAATCAATGGTGCCGCCTTTTTGCACCGCAGTGGTTTTAAACATATCCTTATCGCTGATTTCATACCAGTCCTGAATGGAGCGGTTAACAAAGGTGCCGAACTGCTTAAGATCAGTCACCTGTTCAGGTGAAAACTTGTCATAAGTCAGTCGTCCGGAACCTGCTCCACCACCGGCAAAAATTAGATTTTTACCCACCTGATGAGTATTATTACCCAGTCCATCAGGGTGTTTAGGGCCGCTGGAATTTAATAACAGGCGACTGGTTTCAATGGCCTGAGCAGCGACTACATAGAGTCTGGCATCAACGGCGTGTTTGTGACCCTTGTTATCGATATATTCAATGGCATTGACCTTGCCTGATTGATCGCTGTGAATATGAGTGACCATGGCATGAGGTCTGAGATCGCAATTACCTGTAGCAACAGCACTATCGATAAGGGCGGCGCGGGAACTGCTTTTAGCGCCAGTGGCGCAGCCATAACTGCCGCAAAAACCACTATAAACGCAGGACTTACGATTGAGAGCAGGTTGTGACAGGATAGCTCTTGGCATTGGCATGGAATAAATACCCAGACGTTCACAGGCCTTATCAATGTGTCCGGCAATTGGATGTTCTGTCGTAGGTGGAAAAGGGAAGTCCTTACTGCTTCGAGGTTCCTGGAACGGGTGATCGATAACACGACCGGAAACTCCCACTACTTTTTCTACCTTATCATAATAGGGTTCCATATCATCATAAGAGATGGGCCAGTCTACAATATTGGCTCTGTCTATAGGGCCATAACTTGATAGCAGTTTAAAATCATTGGGTTTAAGTCGGTGAAAGAAACCACTCATAAAATTGCTTGAGCCGCCGACTACGCTGCCGTTCCAGAAATTCCAGCTGGATTGATAGGTTGGAAAACTTTTCCAGCTGCCGTCATCGTTTTCCAGTTCAACCACATGTTGTTCATCTCTTAAATCCGGTGTATAACCACCTCGCAGGGAGGTTTTTAATTCGTCTTTAAAATAGTCCTGTTCGGTATACCAGGGGCCTTTTTCAAGTACCAGAACCTTATAACCTGCGTGTGCCAGAGTAAAGATGACCGGGCCGGCTCCGGCACCACTGCCTACTATACAGATATCGAAATCATGACTCATATTGAATACTCTTTATAATAGCCAGTAGCGTTTATTGGCGGGAGGGCGAGGTTCTCCCGCTCGATGTTCAAGCCATTTCCAGCCAATTTGATCAGGATTACCTCCATATACCGGATCAGTAAGAAGCGCTTCGAGGATATAGTTTAAAATATTCGTTAGCCAGCGCCGCCCATCAGTCTGTTGTTCAAACTTCCTCAATAATTGCTCTCTTTCATTAATGCTAAGCTGAGTAAAAGGAATGTTGTGGTTCTGTCTGGCGAATTGCTGTAAGGAATGAGTGCCGGATAAAATAAACTGAATATCCACAGGATCCGTTGCCGGATTACTCAGGAAATTGTGCAGGTATCGTAACGCGTTAATTTCCAGTGCTCCGGGGACATGATCTTCAGAGGGAAAAAGATGATTCTGTACGGCTGTTATAGTCAGCCAGTCCTGCTGGTTAAATTTTTCAACTTCGGGATATAGCAGCTTATCACCAATGGCGGCATTGACTGTAAAGGGGATGGAAAATGCTGTCAGTCCTGTGCCGCTTGTCAGCAGAAAATCTCTTCTGTCCATATTTGTCTCGTTTATCTTCTCGCTGAAATAATTAATTTTGACCTATTGTTTCTGAGGCATCCTGCAGACTGCCCAACAGATGCCATTGCATTTGCTGAGGTGAAATATAACCCAGTCGTTTGTTTAATTCATCCCGTTCAGAATTCAGTATAATTGTTCCGGGTACACCAAAGTTACCATAAAGCATTTTAATATCGTCAGCATCATCAATATCTGCATAAATGGCAATATAACTATTATTGATAATTTTAATTACTTTTGGATCTTGGTAGGTAACTGCTTTCATTTTTGCACAAAACTGGCACCATTCTGCAC
>JALVAL010000180.1 GCA_027011205.1 Gammaproteobacteria bacterium | reverse complement strand
GTATTATACTGATGAAGATATTAAAAACAGGGTATTATATGTTGAAGCTTCTCGCGGTTGTCCCTTTAAATGTGAGTTTTGTCTTTCGGCACTGGATAAAACAGCCCTGCCTTTTGATATTGATATTTTTTTATTAGAAATGGATAAATTGTATCAACGGGGTGCCAGAAACTTTAAATTTGTTGACCGGACGTTTAATCTTAAAATTGAAACCAGCCTTAAAATACTGAACTTCTTTTTACAACGACTGGATGAGCGCCTGTTTCTGCACTTTGAAATTATCCCGGATCGTTTACCGGAACAATTAAAAGCCGTAATAGTTAAATTTCCTTCCGGCTGTCTGCAGTTTGAGCTTGGAGTGCAGACATTTAACCCGCAAGTACAGTCAATTATCAGTCGTAAGCAGAAGAATGACAAAACCATAGCCAATCTTATATGGCTAAAAACTTATTCAAATGCCCATATCCATGCGGATTTAATCTTTGGCCTGCCAGGAGAGGACCTGGATAGTTTTGGCAGGGGCTTTAATACACTGTATGCCCTCAAACCACATGATATTCAGATAGGAATATTAAAACGTTTACGAGGAACCCCGGTAATTCGTCATAGTAAATTATATGATCTGAAATACGAGACTGAAGCTCCTTATGGCATTATTTCCACTTCAGAGGTTGATTTTTTTACCCTGCAGAAAATGGTTCGTTTTGCCCGATACTGGGAGTTAATTGCCAATTCGGGACAGTTCAACCACACTTTAAGTCTGTTTTTAAAACAGCATGCATTTAAGCGGTTTTATAATTTTAGTGACTGGCTGTATCAGTATTCAAAAAAAACGCACCAGATAGCACTTAGAAAACTATTTGATTATCTATATTTTGGTCTTAAAAAAAAGTGCCTTTATGATGGTGATTATCAACTGAATCAGGCCCAGCTGATTGAGGCATTACTCACTGACTATAAAGATGCCGGGCTGAAAGGACAACCTGAATTTTATAAGACAATATAAATTGGTGACTATTCAGGTCAGGGTCATTTATACTCCAATAGATACCGGAATGCATGCTGAACAGTTACATGAATTGTTTGTTATTTTAAATAAGCAGATGACTTTTGGATCGTTTTGTACTTTAATATTAGAACATTTCCAATACCACAGGACAGCTTATGTTTCAGGTACGTATTCATGGCCGAGGCGGGCAGGGCGTTGTGTCAGCCTCAGAACTTTTATCTGTTGCAGCATTTGAAGAAGGAAAGTTCTCACAATCATTTCCCAGCTTTGGTTCAGAACGTATGGGTGCACCTGTTCAGGCTTTTGCACGTATCAGTGATCACCCGATCACCTCTAGAGAACCGGTCATGGAACCCGATATGCTGATTATTCAGGATCCCACCCTGTTTAATGCAATTAATGTGTTTGAAGGCGCTAATACGGATGGTTATCTATTGATTAACAGCGCTAAAACACCAGAGCAGTTGGGTATTGAAGATATGACGGATAACTATCCGCCTAATCATGTTATTACAATGCCTGCCACAGAACTGGCAGTAAAGTATATTAAACAACCTAAACCCAATACCGTTCTGCTGGGTGCTTTTGCAGCATTGAGTCATATGGTGCACATGCCGGCACTGGAAAAAGCAATTCTGGAAAAATTCCCCAAACGTATTGCCGACCCTAATATTATTGCCACTAAAGCCGGCTATAATCTTATTAAACAAAAACTTGAACAAGTACAAGAGGCCTGATAAATGTTACGTCAAATCAGTGGTTCTATAGCTGTCGCAGAGGCTATTGCGCTTTGTCGTCCGGAGGTGGTGCCGTGCTACCCGATAACACCGCAAACTCATATAGTGGAACATATCAGTACTCTGGTCAAAAGCGGGCAGTTAAAAAACTGCAGCTATGAAAATGTGGAATCTGAATTTGCCTCCATGAGCTTTTGTATTGGTGCCTCTGCAGCAGGTTCCAGAACCTATACGGCCACAGCCAGTCAGGGTTTATTATTTATGATGGAAGCTGTTTACAACGCTTCCGGTCTGTCACTGCCCATTGTAATGACTCTGGGTAACCGTTCTATCGGTGCCCCCATTAATATCTGGAATGATCATTCAGATGCCATGTCTGTGCGTGATGCCGGATGGATTCAGCTGTTTGTGGAAAGTAATCAGCAGGCACTGGATGTCCATATACAGGCTTTTAAACTGGCAGAAGCCTTAAGTCTTCCGGTTATGGTTAATATGGACGGTTTTATTCTGACCCATGCGATTACCCGGGTAGATATGCCCACCCAGGAACAGGTTGATCAATTTCTACCGGCTTTTGTAGCCAGACAAAAACTGGATACTGATGCTCCTTTATCTATTGGCGCAATGGTGGGGCCTGATGCCTTTACTGAGGTACGTTACCTGGCCCATCATAAACAAAAAGAAGCACTGGCTGTTATAGAGCAGCAGGCTGCTGAATTCCACGAAATTTTCGGACGAGATTCAGGTGGTTTGATAAAATCCTATTTTGCGGAACATTCTGAAATAGTTTTTGTGGCCATGGGGTCTGTTATCGGTACCATGCTGGAACTCATTGAGGAACTGCGTACAGAGGGTCATTCTGTGGGTATTTTGAGTCTGCGTTCATTCCGGCCATTCCCTGCCAATGCCATCTGTAATGCTCTTGGCAATGCAAAACAGGCCATTATTTTTGAAAAAAGTTTTGCTGTGGGTATGGGCGGTGTTCTGGCCAGTGAAATACATATGGCAACTGCGGGCAATGACTTGAAAATCAGCTCGGTGATTGGCGGTCTGGGTGGTCGAACCATTACTAAAAAATCATTAGGCAAGATTGTAGAATGTGCCATGCATGGAGAACTGGATAAAGAAGTCTTTCTGGATCTCGAAGGTACCACCGTGGTTAAGGAATTACGTCGACAGCAGGAAGGGCAGAGCTCAGGACCGGTGGCGGAAAATATTCTTCGAGATATGGGTGTTGTTTCTGCATCTAAAACACTTTAATTAGTGTCCATCCGGAAATTGACTTCCTGGCAACTTACCGGAACGTAAAAGAAAAAGTGTGATTTTTCTTTTACTCTATTTTCAACGACTTATGGTCGTCAAAAATGAGCGACACATCCTTGTGCCGCTAGTGTGCATCAATAAATGGATGCACACTAATTATTGATTAATTGTTAAGGGCATCGAATGAGTAAAGAGGAAACCAGTACATTGAACCCATCCAGTCGGCAAACAGTTAAGTTCTACCAGACAGGTACCTTTACCGTTGGTAATAGATTACTGGATGAAGAATTTCGAACGGTTCAGGCTACCACAGAACGTTCAAATTCTCTGGATTCCGGGCACCGCGCCTGTCAGGGCTGCGGACAGGCGCTGGGTGCACGATATGCACTTGATGCGGCAATGCGCGCTACCGACAATAAAATAATTGCCGCTAATGCCACGGGTTGTCTGGAAGTTTTTACCACACCCTATCCGGAAACAGCCTGGTCTATTCCCTGGGTTCATTCCCTGTTTGGCAATGTGGCCGCCGTTGCTTCAGGGATAGCGGCTGCTCTTAAGTCTAAAGGTGATAGCACAACGCGGGTTATTGCTCAGGGCGGTGACGGTGGAACAACTGATATCGGCTTTGGCTGTCTGTCAGGCATGTTTGATCGTAATGATGATGTACTTTATATCTGTTACGACAATGGCGGTTATATGAACACCGGAGTACAACGCTCCAGTGCTACACCAGCAGCTGCAAGAACAGCCACTACCATGCCGGTAGGCGATAATCCCGGCAGTTCATTTAACACGGGTAAATACCTTCCTACTATTGCTATGGCCCATGAAATACCATATGTTGCAACAGCCTCTGTTCATGATCTTCATGACCTGGAGCGTAAAGTAGAAAAAGCCATGACCTTCCGGGGTGCCCGTTATATTCATATAAATGTACCCTGTCCATTAGGCTGGGGTAGTCAGCCGGCTTTTACCATTAAACTTTCCAGAATGGGTGTTGAATGCGGACTGGTACCCTTATTTGAAGCCGAAAATGGTCAGCTGACAGATTCAACCAAAATCCGTTATCGTATTCCCGTTGAAGAATATCTTAAACTGCAGCGACGCTTTGCCCATGTCCTCAAACCACACAATACCCATCAGCTGGACGCTATACGTGCCATTGCTGAAAACAACATTAAACGTTTTAATCTGCTATAAACCGGATAAAGAGAATCATGACTGTACAGCATAAACCCTTTGCCATTACTCTGGATGTTGGCAGCAGCCATCTTAATAAAACCGGCAGCTGGCGCTCTATGCGCCCGGTCTATGTGGATCGACTGCCGCCCTGTAATAAAACCTGTCCCAGTGGTGAAGATATTCAGGGTTGGCTGAGTCTGGCCGAAGAAGAAGACTATGAAGGTGCCTGGCGGCTTCTTACCAGAGACAACCCCTTTCCTGCCATTATGGGTCGAGTCTGTTATCATCCCTGCGAAGGTGCCTGTAACCGGGGCAGTCTGGATTTACCGGTGGGCATTAATTCCGTTGAACGGTTTATTGGTGAGCAGGGGCTTATCAATAACTGGCAGTTTGAAGCTGCTGAAGACAGCGGCAAAAAAGTGATGATCATTGGTGCCGGTCCAGCAGGTCTTTCTGCTGCCTACCATCTTAGACGGTTTGGTCATGCGGTCACCATTTATGAAGCCGCAGAAAAACCCGGTGGTATGTTGCGTTATGGTATCCCAAAGTATCGTTTACCCAGAGAAAAGCTTAATGCCGAAATTTATCGGGTTGAAAATATGGGTGTTGAGATAACACTTAATCACAAAATTGAAGACATTAATACAGCCAGAAAAGCCGGTGGATTTGATGCGGTATTAATTTGTGTAGGTGCTCAGAAATCCAATATGCTCACCTTTGAAGGAGATGCGGATATCCCGGTTCTGGATGCTCTGACAGTCCTGCGTGATACCGAACTGGAAAAGCCCAACCAGTTAATTGGCCGGGTAGTTGTTTATGGCGGCGGTAACTCTGCCATGGATGTGGCAAGAACCGCTGTGCGCCTGGGTGCTCAGGATGTCAAAGTGGTCAGCCGGGAAGATCCGGATAATATGACTGCACATAAATTTGAGATTATAGAAACCATGGAAGAAGGCTCAGAAGTGATCAATCTGAGAACCATTAAATCGGTTAATGGACATGAGATCAGCCTTGAAATAATGAAAATCAGTGAACAGCATCATTCCGGACAGCTAAGAGTAGTGGGTACCGGGGAATTTGAGACACTTGAAGCGGATGTACTGGTGCTGGCCATTGGTCAGAATGTGGATCCGGTTTTATTTGAAAATTCGGCTGCCATTGAATTGCAGGAACATACCATTAAAGTTGACAGCATTATGCAAACCACACAGGATGGTATTTTTGCGGCTGGAGATGCAGCACCTTCACAACGTTCAGTGACCTCAGCACTGGGTCATGGTAAAAAATCTGCAAGAGCTATTAATGCCTGGCTGGCTGGCAAAGTGTATCAACCTGCACCTCAAAATGAAATCGCCAGCTTTGATAAAATGGAACCCTGGTATTATAGTGATGCACCCAGAACCGTTCAGCCCCATCTGGATGCAGTACGTCGCAAAAGTGGTTTTGCTGAAGTGGTGGGTGATCTGGAACCGGATCACGCTAAATATGAAGCCCGTCGGTGTATGTCCTGTGGTAACTGTTTTGAATGTGACAACTGCTATGGGATCTGTCCTGACAATGCTATTCGTAAACTGGGTCAGGGCAGGGGCTATGAATTTAAGTATGACTACTGCAAAGGCTGTGGCATGTGTGATACCGAATGTCCCTGTGGTGCAATTAATATGATACCAGAGGATATATAATTTTTTTGCTTTTCAATTTCTTATCACTATTCAACAGAAGCATATAGGTCAATAAAAAGGCATGGTTTATCAATTGGTATTGAGCGTGTTGACAGTCATTTTTTCCTGACTCTGAAAGCCACAGGAAAGTTAACCCATGAAGACTATCAAAAAATAACACCTCTAATTGATGCTGCTCTGGCAGGGGAACTGGCTGCAAAAATGGGTTCCTGGTTTGTATCCGGAGAGGTTAAGTATTTCGAAAATTATGCCGATGCGCTACAATGGCTGAATTCATAAAAATACATATATCATTCACATCTATTACTAACAAGGAGTCATTTTAATGGCAGAACAAAATATAACAGCTGCAGCCGCTGCTGTGGAACCGGTAAATGTCGTCGATCAGGTGAGTAGTCTACTGGATCCTGATAAATCCAGTCAGCTATTACAGGCGGGTATGGATTTACTGATGCAATACGGTCCTAAGCTACTGGCTGCCATTGTAATTTTCTATGTTGGTAAATTAATTTCTAAATGGTTAAAACGCCTTGTTGGTCGCATGATGAACAAGGCCAGTGTCGATCCACTGATTGTCAGTTTTACCAGCAGTATTGTGTATATGGCCATGATGGTCTTTGTAGTGGTGGCGACTCTTGGCCAGGTGGGTATTCAGACTACCTCATTTATTGCAATTTTAGGTGCTGCCGGATTAGCCATTGGTCTGGCTCTGCAAGGTTCACTATCCAACTTTGCTGCCGGTTTCCTGTTGATAATGTTCCGTCCCTTTAAAGTGGGGGATGTTATCGAGGCTGCAGGCGTTACTGGTAAAGTAGATGACATTCAAATATTTACCACAACTTTAAAAACACCTGATAATAAAACCATTATAGTTCCCAATGCTAAGTTAAGTGGCGATAATATTATTAACTACTCCACCCAGAAAACCCGTCGGGTTGATATGGTAGTCGGTGTATCCTATGATGCGGATTTAAAACAGGTACGAGAAATTTTGCAGGACATAGTAAATAAAGATAAGCGTGTGCTGAGTGATCCTGAGCCACTGATAGTGGTTGGTGAACTGGCCGACAATAGTGTCAATTTCTTTGTGCGTGTCTGGGTGAATAGCGCGGATTACTGGAATGTGTATTTTGATGCCAATGAAGCGGTTAAACTGAGAATGGATGAAGCCGGTATTGGTATCCCGTATCCTCAGCGCGATATTCATCTTTATGAACATAAAGCAGCCTGATCCTTGCTACCGTTATGGTTCCCATACATCGGTATGGGAATTCATACCGCTGCTGATCCCTTTCCTGTTTTTACTACTGCCAGTACATACACTTAAAGCCGCAAAATACCCGGATTTTAACTCGCCACAACCCACCTCCCAAAATACCCGGCAGATTACTCGATATTTAAAAAAGGGTTCGGCTCTAGTAATGGACCAAAATTCCCAGGTGTTGTTTACTTATAATGCAGACAAGCCTATGGTTCCTGCATCCATTCTTAAAATAGCGACAGCCGATGCCGTTTTAACAACATTTGGAGAGGACTATAAAATAGCCACTGAATTTTATTTAAGCAGTAATAATTATCTAATTATTAAAGGCTATGGTGATCCGAGCCTGGTTTCAGAATCCCTGTCTGATATTGCCCGGCATTTAAAGCCCATTTTAAAAAACAGGATACTTAAAGGGGTCTGGCTGGATAATAGTTTTTTTAAAGCACATCAAAAAGTAAATGGGCAGTCCAGTAGCGACAATCCCTATGATGCCTCTATTGGGGCACTGGTGGTTAACTATAATACCATTTTTGTACACAAATCCAGGCAGGGGGAAATCAGTAGTGCAGAACCTCAGACACCTTTAACCAGTACGGCCAGATTTCTGGCAAAAAGTATTTCTTTTGGAAAACACCGTATTAATCTGGGAGGCAGAGAAGCTCTAACGCTGAAATATTTTGCAGAATTACTGCAAATAAAATTACAGCAGCAGGATATTTATTTCGAACAGCCATTATCTATAGTGCATAAAAGCCTGCCTCCAGAGAGTAGTAAAATTTATACACATTATTCCAGACCATTAAGTGAGATAGTTCAACAATTACTGCACTATTCCAATAATTTTACCGCTAATCAGTTATTACTTATCCTGGGTGCCCGAGCTTATGGTATTCCAGCAGATCTGAACAAGGGACAAAAAGCCTTAAATCATTATTTAAGCAATACCATAGGACTTGATAAATTCATTCTGGTCGAGGGTTCAGGTCTTTCCAGACTCAATCAGTTTACTGCCGAACAAATGATCAGCATCCTGCAGCACTTTAAACCTTATCATTACCTGCTCAGAGAATACGATAAAAAATTTCTGGCAAAAACCGGAACATTAAAAGGGATTGCCACATTTGCCGGATTTATGCTGGCGCCTGATGAACAAATAGTCCCATTTGTTATAATGCTCGATAAACCTGAATATAGCCGCTATCGATATAAAATTGCAGAATTACTTTATGAGCTTCTATTTGTAAACCAGAATAAGCAGTTGTAATTGTATCGAAAAAAAACTCCCTATCTCACTGATTTCAGCTCATTAAGAAATAAGAAACCATGATAATAATGAATTTACCGGATGGACACTAAGTATAAAACTACATAGCTCTTACAGGTAAACCCAGCACCTCGCCTTAAAAGACGAGACTTTTGGGAAATAGTTGTTATCTCTGCTATCCTCAACCTTAAGGACGAGGCCTTACGAGGTGCTGAGTAAAAAAGGCTTATAGGCTGTAGTGATTCCACACTTCTTCATCCTTGCGTCTTCCTGTCTGGCGCCTGTCATCTTCATTCATTCTATAAAATCTTCTGCGTTCCCTTATTCTACGTTGATATTTACGCCTATTTAATAGGCCAAGGTATTCACAGGTACATTTTTCAGCATTGCAATTAGCTAAAGGCAGGGCTGGTGCATCCTGAAACAAAAAACTTTTATTAATCAGTTTTGAGGATGCCTGACAACCTGTTCGGGTAATGCTGACAGAATAGTAGGAACTGGATTGAGCAAGTTTGAGCAGCTTGTCCTTACGTGTTACGGGGGATCGAGATTTGAGCCTGGGGTTTGTTTTCTTTTTTCCAAAAAACCAGTTCATAAGAAACTCCTGTTTAATTATTCACTGTGTTTTAAGTATAAAGCATTTTTCAGGCTAAATCGCTTAAAATATTGGGGACTAATAATATTGTGAAATGGTTCAGTTTTGTAATATTAAATTCTATTGTTTTATAAGTTCGTGTTTCCAGAATTTTAATTACAGCAAAATGGGGGCAGTTTGAACTACATTAACAATAGGCAAGATGAAAATTATAAGTTATGCAGCGCCAACAGTGCACCATCAAAGCAACATCTTGTTGTAATATGCACTATGGTCATAAGGGAAAAAAACCAAAGCAGAATGGCGTGTATTTCAGGAATAATCTATGCAACTAAAGTTTTCCTGAAAGGAAATTTTAATAAATATACAATAAACAACTGTAAATATTCTGATGAAGATCAGAATTTCAGACAGTAATTTTCGGTACATGCGATAGTAGAATTAATAATGCCTTGACGGTCAGAAGTAAAATAATTTCCTAAAGTAGTTGAATTTATACGGGTATATTGAACGGTGTTTAATTGTATGCTATTGTTGGTAAAATTTAATAATCTGGTATTTAAAATGAAATTTAGCAGTTTAATGAGCAGTAAGCATTTCGCACCGTTATTCTGGACACAGTTTTTTGGTGCGTTTAATGACAATGTTTATAAAAATGCTCTGATTATTTTAATTACCTTTCAGGCTGCACAATATACCGACAGGTCTTCTGAATTGTTAATTCCTTTAAGTGCCGGTATTTTTATTCTGCCCTTTTTCTTATTTTCAGCTCTGGCAGGACAATTGGCGGATAAATATGAGAAATCACAACTGATCAGAAAGGTAAAAATAGCTGAAATTATAATTATGCTTCTGGCTGCGATTGGTTTTTATCTTGAGAATATTTATTATTTAATTACGGTTCTTTTTTTTATGGGCTGTCAGTCCACGCTGTTCGGGCCGGTTAAATACAGTATTTTGCCTCAGCATCTTGATGAAGAAGGCCTTTTAAAGGGAAATGGTTTTATTGAAATGGGCACCTTCCTTGCCATTTTACTTGGTACTCTGCTTGGCGGTATCATTATTATGATTGAGGGAAGGGGAGCCTTCTATATAAGTCTGCTGGTAATCGGTATTGCTGTTGCCGGCTGGCTCAGCAGCCGGAAAATACCGCTTGCAGAGTCAGCTAATACAGACTTAAAGGTTAATTTTAATGTCTTTACTGAAACTCTTAAAATTATTCTGTTATCCATGCAGAACCGGCTTGTTTATGGTGCTATTCTGGCTATCTCATGGTTCTGGTTTATCGGTGCAACTATTCTGGCCGTTTTACCCGCCTATACCCGGGAGATTTTGAGGGGTAATGAGCAGGTAGTGACCCTGTTGCTTACCCTGTTTTCTATTGGTATTGGCATGGGGTCAATGATTGCCGGTAAGTCTAAAAATCTCGAAAAAAGTATAAAATGGATTGTTATTGGTACGCTGGGAATTTCGGTTTTTTCTCTGGCGCTGTATTTTTTGAGTGCACATTTAGTGGCTGCCAGGCAGTTATCTGCTGTAAATGAATTACAGGGCTGGAGCGCCATGTTTGATAATATAAGCAGCATCCAGATTTTATTGGCCGTTTTATTATTAGGTGTATCCGGCGGATTATATATTGTTCCTCTATATGTCATCCTTCAGGAACGCAGTGATACTGCTACGCGTTCGAGAACAATTGCTGCCAATAATATCACTAACTCCCTGTTTATGGTGATATCAGCGCTAGCCACTATGCTTTTACTGCAGATAGGCTTAACCTTATAT
>JALVAL010000179.1 GCA_027011205.1 Gammaproteobacteria bacterium | reverse complement strand
GGATACCGAGATAAAGCGACACATGGATGTGCTTGAGTGTCCCCGAATATACAGGCACTGCAGGAAGATACGGTAATTTATGCTGAATAGTTACTAATTTTGTAACTATTTAGTGTCCGGAACGTAAAAGAAAAAGTGTGATTTTTCTTTTACTCCATTTTCAACGACTTACGGTCGTCAAAAATGAGCGGCACATAGATGTGCTTGAGCGTCCCTGAAAATACAGGTACTGCAGGCAGATACGGTAATTCATGCTGAGTAATTACATAATTTCTAAAATAATAACCATCAAATAATTTATATTCATTGAGAAAAAATATGAACGGTGATGATCTTTTAGCCTTGCAGGCAGAAATGGAAGGTGAACTGGGTTTTGATACTCTGGCAATACGGGCTGGCTATCAAAGAACCGCTGAAGCAGAACATGATGAGGCTATTTTTCCAACCTCCAGTTATGTGTACCAGTCAGCGGCACAGGCTGCAGCACGTTTCAGCGGGGATGATCCCGGTAATATTTATTCCCGCTTCACCAATCCAACGGTAAGAACATTTGAAGATCGTCTGGCGGCACTGGAAGGTGCACAGAGCTGTGTGGCCACATCATCAGGTATGGCGGCTATTATGAGCACCTGTCTGGGGCTATTAAAAACCGGCGATCATATTGTTTCCTCCAGAGCTATTTTTGGTTCTACGGTGGTGCTGTTTAATAATTTTATGGCGCGTTTTGGGGTAACAACAACTTATGTGGATTTAACGGACTTATCCGCATGGGAAGCTGCTATTGAGAATAATACCCGGATTCTGTTTCTGGAAACACCCTCTAATCCACTGGTGGAAATTGCCGATATTGCCAGACTGGCTGAGCTGGCGCATCTTCATGATTGTCTGCTGGTGGTGGATAATTGTCTGTGCACACCGGCTTTACAAAAACCACTGGCCCTGGGTGCTGATGTGATAATTCATTCTGCCACTAAATATATTGACGGCCAGGGCAGAGGCATCGGTGGTGCGGTACTGGGTAATAAAACCCTGGTGGGCGAGGAAGTCTATAGTGTCCTGCGGACCACCGGACCGACCATGAGTCCTTTTAATGCCTGGATATTTTTAAAAGGGCTGGAAACCTTAAATATCAGAATGAAAGCCCATTGTGATAATGCTCTGGAACTGGCCTTATGGTTAGAGGATCATCCTGCAGTGGCAAAAGTCCATTACCCGGGGCTTAAGATTCATCCCGGTTATGAGCTGGCAACCCAACAACAGTCGGCAGCCGGCGGCTTATTGTCTTTTGAATTAAAAAACAGCAGCCGGGAGGCTGCCTGGCAGGTTGTAGACCATACTCGTTTACTTTCTATTACTGCCAATCTGGGGGATGTAAAATCCACTATTACCCATCCGGCGACAACTACTCATGGACGGGTGTCGGAAGCTGAACGTCTGCAGGCCGGAATTACCGATGGTTTATTAAGAATTGCTGTGGGCCTGGAGTCCATGGATGATATTAAACATGACCTGCAGCGAGGTCTCGACCAGCTTGTCTGAGGTTGCTCAATATCAGATTTATAAAACCCCACAAGTCAGGGCTCTGGTCTGGTCATTAATCAGTCCACCCCTGTCTATCCGGTCTGATGATTATCCTGCCAGTGTTTCTTCTCAATGGTGTGAACAGATTTACCAGCGGATAAAAACACCTCTGCAACAGCTGGACAGCAATCCAGAACCGTTAATCCTGTGGCTGAAGCAATATCACTCCTGGCGTCTGGGTATTCGTTTTGAAGCCTATTGGGCGTATATCCTGGAATTATTGAAACAACAGGGTGAGATTATTACTTATGCATCCCACATCCAGATAGACGACCCGATTAAACAAACACGTGGAGAACTGGATTTTGTTTATCTGGATAAACAAAAGCAGTTCTGGCATCTGGAAATTGCCGTTAAATTTTATTTACTTAAACCCGATGAGTTTGGCTATGAACGCCTGACAGGTCCCAATGGTCAGGACTGGTATGAGCGAAAATTAATACATCTGTTTAAAAAACAACTGCCTTTATCAAGAACTGAAGATGCCCGGCAGATACTGGCACAATCAGCCGCACTGAATGAATATCTGCTAAATGATGCAATTTATTGTCAGCCGCAGGGTCTGATAAAGGGGATGATATTTTTTCCTGTTACCGGTGAGGGAGCACTGAATGTCCATGAGCAGAACGGTATAAACCCGGAATGTGAAACCGGTCTCTGGGCTACACAGGACAACTGGTATTTGTCCGATCCCGGTCAGTTGGGTCGCTGGGTTATTATGGATAAACTCAACTGGCTGGTACCGCAGGTTTATGCATCAATAGATAATGAACTTTATTCTTTTAAAGAAATGGATTATAAAATTAAAATCCATTTTCATGCAACTAAACGCAGTCTGTTTGTTGCCCGCCTGGAATATGATGAACTGCAGAAACTATGGCTGGAACAGCAGCGTATTATGATTGTGGATCGTTACTGGCCCTCTTATAGAAAGACGGGCGATAAAAGTAAAACAATACCGTCAAATTAACAGCAAACAGCAATAAAAGGCATATCAGATAATGACTAAACAATGGTTAAAATATTCGATGGTTCTGGCAGCATGGTTGATTTTAATTTCATCTGCTTATAGTCAGACAGTGGTTGAGCCACAGATAAATGCCGCTGTTATTAATTTTTTAGAATATGAACCGGGCAGTGGTGAGTATCCGGTTAAAATGACTATCAGTAAAGATTTTCTTCGTATTGATGATACTCAGGAAGGCAAGGATTTTGTTCTGTTCGATCGACAGAAGAAGATAATTTATAGTGTCAGTTCAGATAATAAACAGATTATTCAAATTAATAATAAGCCCGTTTCAATTCCATCCCCTATTGATTTAAAGCTCAGTGAAAAAGAACTGTCTATGGATAAAGATGCGCCTCTAATTGCCGGTAAAGTCTCCCGGCATCACCAGTTTTTTGTCAATAAAAAGCTCTGTTATGAAATAATTTCTGTACCTGGACTAATGCCTGATGTGGTAACGGCCATGCAGGATTTTAATCAGGTACTGGCTGGACAGCAGGCAGAGACACTCAGGGCGATCCCGGGAGACTTGCAGGAAAGCTGTGATTTATCCCGCCATACCTTTTATCC
>JALVAL010000178.1 GCA_027011205.1 Gammaproteobacteria bacterium | reverse complement strand
GGTATTTATTTTGTAATCATATCAGCCCGAGTACTTATGTTTCTTTTAGGGTTGATCATACTGAATTCAGTCACTAATAAATTCACAATACTGGAAAATATTAATTGATTTGAAACACTGCCTTTCCCTCAACCTGCTCAGATTCTTCAGCCTCTATAAAACCGAGATGACTGGTTTCAGGAATATTAACAGGCTCTGGTTTTTTCTTAAGTCCTTCCAGAGAACCCTGCTGTGCTTCGCTCATAGACAGCTCTGAGGTGTCGGGTAAAGGTAGAGAGGCTGTTTTAGGTGTCTCGCTGGAGAGTGGAGTGTCATTCTGCTCCGTGATATCCAGTGAACTGATATCGGGCAGTACCACAGGTTCTGGTTTAGGGGTGAATTCTGCCAGATAACCTTCATTGGAGGCACTGATACTTAAATTTTCAATATCAGGTAATTCAACCGGCTCGGGCCTGGAACTGAATTCTTCCAGGGTTCCGCTTTCAGCCTCAGAGAGGGTCAGATGGCTTAAATCCGGAATGACAAGATCGTTTTTATGATCTTTAAGGTTAGGGATTATTGCCCCTAATGGCGCCAGTTGTAAAGAGTAATTAACAGGGTCATTTTCAGCTGATTCATCCTCACTAAGAGATGATGATTTATTGTAATTTATCAGTGATGCCAAACCCGCACTCAGGCCTTTAGACCCGTCCGCGGATTGCTCTGCTGCGGGTGTTTCAGTTTTGGCTTCAGTTTCTATCTCAGTTGGTTCATCCACTTTAACCGCTTTTACCACAGCCCCGGCTTTTTTTAGCACAGCCAGATATTTTTTAGCAGCATCGAGTGTGAGATTGCGTTTAATAATAATAGTTTTGCCAGAGAAAAGAGCGGCAGTTTTGGCGGTATCGGCTTTAAATAATCGGGCTACATTGGCTTTAACCTCTGCTAAAGAAGTTCCTGCAATGATTTCACCCTGAAAGACAAGATTATAATTTGCCATAGTTATATCCACACAAAAAACAGTTAGTTATAACTATAGCACACTCAGCAAACTGTGATGGGAGTACAGCCATCACAGTTTGCATTTTTTTAGAACAGAAATTACAGGTTGCTGGCAACAAAGTCCCAGTTAACCAGATTCCAGAATGCCTCAACATAAGATGGGCGGGCATTACGATAATCAATATAGTAAGCGTGTTCCCATACATCACAGGTCATCAGAGGAGTCATACCATCGGTTAAAGGACAGCCGGCATTAGATGTTTTAACAATTTCCAGTGCACCGGAGCTGTTTTTTACCAGCCATGTCCAGCCGGAACCAAAGTTAGTAACACAGGCAGCAGAAAAGTCTTCCTTGAACTTGTCAAAAGACCCAAAGGTAGAGTTGATGGCATCAGCTAATGCACCAGCAGGTTCACCCCCGCCATTAGGGCTTAAGCAGTTCCAGTAGAAAGTGTGGTTCCAGACCTGAGCTGCATTATTAAAAATACCGGCATCAGATTTACAGATAATGTCTTCCAGAGACATATTTTCAAACTCAGTACCGGCAATCAGGTTGTTCAGGTTTACCACATAAGTGTTGTGGTGTTTGCCATAATGGTATTCAAGAGTCTCTTCAGAGATATGAGGTGCCAGTGCATCTTTTGCAAAAGGTAATGCGGGTAATTCAAAAGCCATTTTGTGCTCCGTTTATTAGATGTATGTGGATGTGCCGACTCAGTCTATTGATAATACTTCGGGAAACTGAGCCAGTTGAATCATTAAACATTTTAGTTTGTGGGCAAGAGTATAATACTTTTTTAAACAAAATAGTAGAGTAAAATAGTTGGTTATTGCTTTTTTACTGGATTTTAGTCTTTGAGACGATTAAATAATGTAGAATAGTTATTTTAAAGTCAAATTATTTTGTAAATGAATGCGATAGAGCTCAGTATTTTTGTCAGTCGAATTGAATCTATTTGTGAAGAAATGGGAGCGGTATTAAAGCGTAGCGCCTTTTCTCCCAATATAAAAGATCGACTGGACTATTCCTGTGCTGTTTTTGACGGTCAGGGACAATTATGTGCGCAGGCGGCTCATATCCCGGTACATCTGGGCAGTATGGCTTATGCCATGGCGGATATTGTATGCACTCAGCAATGGTCCGTGGGTGATATGCTGGTATTGAATAACCCCTATCTGGGGGGAACACATCTGCCTGATGTTACCATGATAGCCCCGGTTTTTGCCCATCCTGCAGATATTCAGCCCATTGCTTTTGTGGTTAATCGTGCCCACCATGCAGATATCGGCGCTGATTCACCCGGTTCCATGCCCTTATCCACCTCTCTGGAGGAAGAAGGAGTGGTTATTTCCCCGGTACTGCTGGTCAGGGATAATCAAACCGATGAATCGGTGATGTCTGATATTGTTCAGCATATGAGTCGTCCTGATGCCTCCAGAGGTGATTTTCTGGCACAGGTCAGTGCCAGCCAAACGGGAGTGGTTCGTCTTGAAGCCTTGCTGGGACAGCTGGGAGACAATTCTTTTCGCCAGGCTCTGAAGCATTTGAATGATTATGGTGAACGTCTGGCCAGAGCCAGTCTGAAAAAAATCCCGCCGGGCAGTTATACCTTTACAGATTTTCTGGATGATGACGGGGCAGGCAATAAGGACATTAAAATAACGGTTAG
>JALVAL010000177.1 GCA_027011205.1 Gammaproteobacteria bacterium | reverse complement strand
CAATTAAAGTGGATTTTGAGGGAACCTCTGCTCAGGTGCAAGGTAATATTAACTGTCCGCTGTCAGTGGCTGCTGCCGCTGTTTACTATGTATTTCGCTGCCTGATGCCTCAGCAGACACCTGCCTGTGCAGGAAGTTTTCGGATGATTGAAATCAGTGCTCCTTCAGGATGTTTACTTAATGCCTGTTATCCTGCGGCCGTTACTGCGGGTAATGTGGAAACTTCAACTCGGGTAGTGGATGTTATACTGGGCGCTCTGGCAAAAGCGAAGTCTCTGAAAGCCCGGATACCGGCAGCCAGTTACGGCACGATGAATAATATTGCCATGGGTAGTCGAAGCAATCGTCATAAGCACTGGGATTATTACGAAACCATTGGCGGGGGACTGGGTGCCAGTTTAAATTATAATGGCCAGAGCGGTGTACAGGCGCATATGACCAATACCCTGAATACTCCTGTTGAGTCACTGGAATATCATTATCCTTTACGCATTATCCGCTATGCCTTACGGGAAAATTCAGCGGGTGAAGGATTTCATACTGGTGGTCAGGGGTTGATCCGTGAACTGGAATTTTTACAGCAAACGGATATCACTCTGTTAACAGAAAGACGTCGCTATCAGCCCTGGGGACTTGCAGGAGGTCAGGCGGCCCTGGCCGGTGAAAATCTTCTGGATGACAAACGATTGCCTGGCAAGGTATCATTAAGAGTTTATCCTGGACAGAGATTAACCATAAAAACTCCTGGTGGTGGTGGCTGGGGAAATAACAATAAAGGAAATCAGATTTTATGAAACATACAATGACATTAAAATCAGGGCTGACAACACTGGCAGTAATATTCTCTATAACATTTTTGTCAGGCTGCAGTTCTGTACGTGATGCAACAGACTGGGTGCCCGGTGTGGACAGCAATGAAGAAATTAAGGCACAACAGGCAAAGGAAGATAAAGCACGTAAAGCTAAAGAACAGGAAGCTTATAAAGATAAAACGGTATTTTCTCCGGCTATGGCAGCTAATACTTCAGAAGCTGATGCCAGAATTAATGTCATGATCAGCCAGAAATTTTCTGAATCTCCCTTGGTAAAACGAGATGATATCGGGATTGAAGTTAATGCGGGTGTGGTGACTTTAATGGGCAGTGTAAACTCCGAACAAAGCGCTGTAAAAGCCATTGCTCTGGCCAAAAGTACCCAGGGTGTTTCCAGAGTGATTTCCAAACTGGTGGTTATCCAGCTCAGAACAGAATAAACAGGGAAGCAACTCGACTATGTGCGGAATATGTGGTGATTTTCAATTCGATGGCTCCAGGCCGGATCTGAATGTTATTCAGGCCATGCTGGCAAAGCTTGAGCGGCGTGGTCCGGATAATCAGGGTGTTTTCCATGAAGGACCTGTTGCACTGGGACATCGGCGACTGTCTATTATTGATCTGTCTGAAAAATCCAACCAGCCTATGGTGGATAATCAGCTGAATATGGCTCTGGTGTTTAACGGCACAATATACAACTATCCCGAACTAAAAGAAGAACTTATCTGTAAAGGATACCGGTTTTTTTCTGAGGGTGATTCTGAGGTTATTATCAAGGCTTATGTTGAGTGGGGGGAGCAGTGTGTAGACCGGCTGCACGGCATGTTTGCGTTTGCCATTCTGGACCTGCGTGATTACAGCCTGTTTGTGGCCAGAGATCGTCTGGGAATTAAACCCCTCTATTATAGCCTGGATGATAATCGTTTTGTGTTTGCGTCCAATATGCAGGCCTTACTGGCTGCCGGTCATATTAATAAAGAGATTAATCCCTCCGGCTTACATCATCAGTTTACCCTGCATGCCGTTATTCCTGCTCCGGACACCATTGTGCAGGGGATAAAAAAACTGGCACCCGGTACTTCTTTGAAAATCGATGCCAGCGGCAATATGAATTTTCATCGATACTGGCATCTTAAGGCCATGCGTGATCCTCTAAAAGTCGACTGGTCCGAGCAACAATGGACCGAAGCTATTCATGATGCCCTGATGTCTGCGGTAAAAAAACGTCTGACCATTGCCGATGTACCCGTAGGTGTGCTGCTGTCCGGTGGTCTGGACTCCAGTCTGCTGGTTGCCTTGCTGGCTGAGGCGGGTGTGGAAGATATTCGTACCTTCTCCATTGGTTTTAATGATATTGGTGACGAGCAGGGCAGTGAATTTGAGTATAGTGATCAGGTGGTTAAGCGCTATAATACTCAGCATCATAAATATATGATCCCTAACCATGAAGTACTGGATCGTCTGCCGGAGGCCATTACCCAGATGGCAGAACCCATGGTTGGGCAGGATGCCGTGGCTTTTTACCTGTTATCAGAACGGGTATCCAGAGAAGTTAAGGTGGTGCAGAGCGGCCAGGGGGCTGATGAAGTGTTTGCCGGTTATTTTTGGTATCCAGTAATGGATAAGGCTTATACAGAAGGAGCGAATGAACTGGATAGTTTTGCGCCATATTATTTCGACCGCTCTCATGATGAATTTTTACAATCGGTAACGCAGCATTTTCATGGTAAAGACCATACTTCTGAACTGGTCAATAATTTATTAACAGCACCTTATGCCGATGAATTTCTGGACCGGGTGTTGCGTATGGACGTGACTACTCTGGTTGTGGATGATCCGGTAAAACGGGTGGATAATATGACCATGGCCTGGGGGCTTGAAGCCAGGGTACCGTTTCTGGATCACAATCTGGTGGAGCTGGCAGCTCAGATGCCTAACCGTTATAAAATAGGCCATCAGGGCGGCAAGCATGTACTTAAGAGCATTGCCAGAGGCCGGATCCCTGATGCGGTTATTGACCGCCCCAAAGGTTATTTCCCCATGCCGGCCCTGAAATATGTACGCGGGGAATTTCTGGACATGATGACCGACGTACTGACCTCACAAACCTGTAAGGAACGGGGTATTTTTGAACCGTCCTATATTCAGCGCTTATTGAAAAATCCCGAAGCCAAAGAAAATATGACCCGACTGCAGGGCAGTAAACTCTGGCATATGGCACTACTGGAAATGTGGTTTCAGACGCATCTGTAGGAATGCTATATGTTTTATAAATTATGGGAGCCGTAATTTTACCCGTCACGGTTCAGAGACCCTGTTTCTGTTACTAAGATTGTAAAAGTTAAATTAGCTGTGCAGTTACAAGCAAACTTAATTATGGCTTGGCTGCTCAATCCTAAATAACATACAAAATTACTTGGTTTTTATTGAAATTCGGTTTACTATCCCCATATAAGCTTTATCTTATGTAATTAATTGTAATTTTAGAACTAATTTAGAATCAGGAGCCCGATTTATGGACGTTATGCAGCGTATTGATGATGCAGTTAAGAATAATCCGATTGTTATATTTATGAAAGGCACGCCACAGATGCCTTCCTGTGGTTTTTCATCTCGAGCATCAGAGGCATTGATGAACACCGGTGTTGAATTTGCCTATGTCAATGTTTTGCAGGATCCGGAAATTTTTGAAAATCTGCCTCGTTATGCAGACTGGCCGACATTTCCTCAGGTTTATATCAACCATGAGCTGATTGGCGGCTGTGATATTACTCTGGAAATGTTTCAGAATGGTGAACTGAAAAAAATGTGTGAAGAAGCATCAGCGGCTGCAAAAAAAGACGCAGAATAATGCTTAAATGGTGGATTTAATAAAATAAATCCACCATTATTCTCCTAAGACTAAAGACTTAATCCCCGATACGTTTAAAAACCGTATGTTTGCAGGATGGGCAGGGTGGAATTCGTCCCGGCTTGTTAAAATGCAATTCCTTACCGCAGTTCTGACAGACCAGAACCCCGATGCCGGTAATTTCTCCGGTATGCCATTCACTGGCTGTTTCCTTGAGATGATCCAGTTCCAGCCGGGTTTGATCGGCCATACTGGCAAATACCGCCAGAACTTTTTCCTCAATAAGCTGTTTATCAAATTCCAGCCAGTCGAGGAAACTTTTATTATCTTTTTCCATTTTAACGGCAGCATCCTGAAGATCCCGCTTTACATAAAGGGAGATCAGATCAATTTCTTCAACACTCCATTGTTTTAACTCCGTTAAAAATTCTTCAGCTTCTTTAACACCATTAATGATCATGGGACCGGTGGTTTCATCGGCTTTTTCAGTCCATTCGGATAGTTTGTCCATCATGGTGTTATAGCCCTGAACCAGCTTGTCTGCAGCCTGTTCAATATTGATTTTCGGGTCATTATCCTGAGTCACCTGAATCTCCTTAATTTATTGTTATGTCATTAATTTAAGTATACCCCAAAAACTTCATCAAGATATAGTGGATTTCTGTTAGCGTGAGTTATGGTTGTAATCAGATGAACTGCCCGTGTTTTTTTGTCGGTTTACCCATGAAATATTTCAATAAATGGCTGCTCTTTATATTGTTCTTTATATTGCTCCTATTTATAGTCTGTGACCATGCTGACTAAGCCAGGCCGATAGGGTAATGCCTAAAGTCCCTAAAATTATCATCGCATGGTATTCGATATAAACAAAAAAACTAATACCAAGCGTTGTTAATGATTCTAAGTTATTGGGGGATTTGTGTTCGATAATTCCTAAAATACCAAAGAATAAACTTACTATTGATACAACCAAAAGAATAACAGTAAACCAGAATGATTGTTCTTTATTCTCATTGGTCGAATTTAAGTTGTACATCACGGTTCTCCATCAATATATTTTGTAAATTTAGAGGGTATTATTTATTAAAATAGTTAAGTTCTAATTCCCCCTGTCATTTTTTATAATAAAGAATTTTGTAATTTTAAAAAAGTCGATTATAATTGATATTTACTTCGTAAAATACGATCTAACTATAAATTCATCAAATATCCAGGGGTTGTTGCATTGTGCCCATGATCAATTTTTAGATTTCACTGGTTTGCTCACAAGGTATTACCAAATGAAACACCGAGTATTACGGGATGGCTCAGTGTTTCACTCAGTACACTAAAATCTAAAGTGATACCTGCATTTGCCAGAGCGAAAATGGGTATTACCAGATTGGCCACCGGAAAATACCAGGAATGTCCCACACGGATTCAACACTGAGCATGCCATTTTCAAGCGTCTGTACTACCGCACGTAAGGCATCATTAGTCATAATGCTTTGCCCGGGTTGATGGCTGGCATCAAATTGCTGCTAAAGCAAGAATAGCCATCCCCATCAATAACAGACCACTAGTCGCTTGGCGATGAATAAACTCTTCAAAAGGCGTGAGGAGCAGGTCAAACGCTTTTCCCATGGCGAATGATAGACCCATTTATTGCCTTTTGGATCATTTTTTCTTTATTTATAGCTTATTCATCCCGTAGTCTTGCCTATTGAGTTGCATCAATAAACAGTGTTTCGCGTGCAGACTGCATCACCGCAGAGATAACAGGATGGGTGACCCGACGTTCAACCGTAATGGCGTAAAAATGTTCTTTTACTTCATCAATTTGACCAATAGCTGATACCTGATGTTGCCATTCCACTTCGGCTTCAATCACTGCAGGCGCAATGAATATACCCGCTCCTTCCTGACCAAAGACCTTCATCAAAGCACTGTCATCAAATTCAGCCACCATGCGGGGGTGAATATGATGCTTGTCCAGCCATTGATCAATACTGGAACGTAGTTGAGTACCTTTACTAGGTAATAATAAAGGGGCACCATTGAGACAAGCAGGAAAATCATCCGTAAATGACGTAATCAGTTTCTCTGTAGCAAAAAAACTGACGGAACATTCACCCAGCTTATGACTATAACCTCGTGTACTTATTGTGGGTGGAATAGGACGATCGGCCAGCACTAGATCAAGTCGGTGTATCGTAAGTTCTGCCAATAGCGAATCAAGGCTGGACTCACGACAAATCATGCGCACCGGCTCTGGCATATGCAAAGCAGGTTTGAGAATACGATGTGTGATGGATTTGGGTACCACATCAACCACCCCTACTCGAAACAATTGAGGCCGATCGTCAGGTAATTGATGGATCACCTCTTCAAGCTCACCGCCCAAAGAGAAGATCTCATCGGCATAACTTAATATTAATCGTCCTGTTTCAGTGAGTTCTAGATTACGACCCACCCGGTTAAATAATTCCACACCAAGATAATTCTCCAACACAGTTAATTGCCCACTAATGGTTTGTGGTGTCAGATTAAGCCGTTCACTGGCTCGTGCAATGCCCCCTTCTTTTGCCACTGCCCAGAAATAGTGCAGATGTTTATAATTAATCATCAAGATACCTTTTGTTCGAATTATGCGAATTGTATAGAAAGTATATTCGACTTTTTAAATTTATTGAACCCATTTACACTACTGATACGAAAATAAATATTGGAGAGAAAAGTATAATGCAAATTAACATACAGGCTAAACAATTTTCCCTGACAGACGCTTTACGAGATCATGCCGAATGTAAACTGCTTTCAACACTGACCTGTTGTGATGAGCATATTCAAAAAGTGATCATGCGTCTATCCGATATCAATGGACCTCGTGGTGGAGAGGATAAGTGCTGTCATCTTCAAGTGGTTTTGGCTGGACTACCCAGTGTGGTGGTGAAAGATATTCAAGCAGATATGTATGTTGCCATTGACCGCGCAACGGATCGTGCCGGACGCACAGTGGTGCGTAAACTTGATCGTCAACAAACATTACAAAGACATGCACCACCGCTTGAGCCAGGAGCAGAAATCCAGGATGAAGAACAAACAGCTTGATTCTAACTCTAACAAAAATCAATAAAAGGTAAGAAATCATGAATAACAACATTGCTATCACTGCAAGCCAATCTCAGGCAGCTTCGGTAGTTACTAACAAGGTGATACGTAATACCTATACTCTTTTGTCCATGACACTTTTGTTCAGTGCTCTGACTGCTGGAGTGTCAATGACTCTTAATCTACCTCATCCAGGTATACTACTGACGTTGGCCGGATATTTTGGACTATTATTTTTAACGGCAAAGTTTCGTGATCAAGCACTGGGAATTGCCTTTGTATTTGCATTAACCGGTTTTATGGGCTACACATTGGGGCCGATTCTTAATACCTATCTTGCCATGCCCAACGGTGGTCAAACCGTCATGACGGCAATGGCAGGTACGGGTATTATTTTTCTTGGTTTATCGGGCTATGCTCTTACTAGTAAAAAGGATTTCAGCTTCATGGGTAGCTTCCTGATGATTGGAATTCTTGTCGGATTTATGGCGGGACTGGGTGCTGTGTTTTTTGAAATGCCTGGATTGTCCCTCGCTGTTTCATCCATGTTTGTATTACTGATGGCTGGACTTATATTATATGAGACAAGTAATATCATACATGGAGGTGAAACTAATTATATAATGGCAACCGTTACTCTCTATGTCTCTATCTTTAATCTATTTACCAGCCTGCTGCATCTATTGGGATTTATGGGTAGTGAAGAGTAGTCATTACATTCTGTTCTGGACAGCCATCATTTAATTTTATCATTTGGTTCATAAATTATTGTAAATTATGGCTGTCTTGTAAACTCTTTATTTATGAAATAAATGGTGGCTGTCCATAATAGTCCCAGACATCTGGTTACCTGATTAGCACTTTTTGGGTGTAGCCTTTTGCTCTAGAAATATTGGTAATGCATTCAAATTAGAATTTAATTCTTCAAGCTGCATGTTAAAAAATAAATTAAAAGCTCTTTCAACATCTCTTGGCTTTTCAGTCAGATAAATTGTTACCCATCTGACTTCTTTTATTTTTCCTAAACCAAAAAACGATTTAACTTTCTTTGGTTTTACTACCCCAATTAGATACGCAAACTCACTAGAATTCCCAACTACAGAAACAAATAAGTCCGTATGAATAGATTGATTTTTGACGGATATTGTAGGCGCCGCACCTCCACCTTCAAGACCAACCTGATCTCTCCATAGATAAGTTCTAAACTCATTCAAAAAAAGAGGATATGAAGCTTCGCCTTTTAAGTCGTATTGGTCAAAAGCATAGCCAGCTTGTTGAATATCATAAGTAAATGTATTGGCTACCATATTTATCGTCCCTGTGATCCATTGCAAACTCTGGTTGGCTTTCCTTAAAAAATAAGTTATTTTAAATACTCATGGACAAGATGTTTAAGTCCTTCTTTATC
>JALVAL010000176.1 GCA_027011205.1 Gammaproteobacteria bacterium | reverse complement strand
CATTAATCCTGTATCACCACCGAGAAAGGTGCGCCGGGCCGCAGGAGAAAGGGTCTGGTACTGGGCCTCGATCCGGTCCACCGCCTCCTGGAAGGCACTCACCGCGTCGGCCATATCCGCCATGCCTTCATCGGCCAGCCCCAGGCCGATGAGGATAGCAATTTTACTTTCTTCGTTTTTGCCCGATTTTTCTATCTTCTTTAACGCTTCCCCAAATTCCTGGATAGCATCTTGGTACTTATTCCTTGATAGAAGACAGCAACCTATTCCTTGATGCAAGTTTTGAGTTTGGAAATATATCATAGCCCGATCAACCATACCTTGGGCTAAATCAAGCAGGGCTATATTATTTGAAATAGTGTCAATGATTGGATCATCCGTACCCAGAACTCTTTTGTAGCTTTCCAAACTACGTTCATAAAGTGATCTAGCTTTGTCATATTCGCCGAGGATTCTTAATACTCCAGCAAGATTATTCAGGCTCACCGTGGTTTCAATATGTTTTGGCCCCAGTACCTTTTCTCTAATGGTGAGCGCTTTTAGATAAAGTGTCCGTGCCTGCTCGTAATCACCTATAAAATAGTACACTCCAGCCAGGTTGTTCAGGCTGGTAGCTGTTTGTGGATATTCATACCCCAGTACCTTTTCATGTATTCTAAGGGCTCGCTCAAAAAGAGGCTTCGCATGTTCATAATCACCAACAGCTCGGTACATCTCGCCTAAATTATTTAGAATAGCAGCGGTCTCTACCTGACCCTCGCCTAAAATTTTCTGCTTGATTATCAAAGCCTTCCGTGCCCGCGGAATGGCTTCGGAATATAGCCCTTTCCGATAAAGGATCATTGCATCGTTATTCAGTTCATCAGCTTTGCTCAGAGCCTCTTCTTCAGACTTGCTACGCTCAGCCGTCTGCAGTTGATCCTGGGGAGGTGTGTTGTTCATCAAATAAAGAGCAACATTTAAAAAACCATCGCTCTTTTGGCTTACTCGCTGCTTTCCGCCTGGCCTGCGTATAGCTATATTCTTCTCTCTCTCTGTCAAAATTCCGGATAGAAAAACAGGAATCTTTGTATGCTTATTAAGTTCCATTTTAGCGATCTTTTCTTTAAGTCTTTTATATTGTTTATTCGTGTTAATATATTCCATACTTTTCCATTGAGCCCAGCCAGTATCAAGATGAGGACCTCTCCATGGTATGACATTTAATTCCTCTGCACGATCAGAAGGCAAAAAAACACCAGAATACTGTTCACCGATTTTGTATTGATCAAGCAGAGTTGGAAGAATAATATCTGCTGTTATTCCTTTGAGCTGCATAGCAGTATTGCCGCCCAAGAACCTTTCTGCTCTGGTGCCTGAAGTTATGTCAGTTTTAATCTCCATAAGGTCAATCGGAGCCCCCCCCACTCTGTAAAATTTCTGAATAGTAATTTTAAGAGCGCCAAGATCGTGATATTTTTTCCGATGCAGGAGCGGAAGATTTTTGTTCAAATCTATCAGGGCCTGAACAGTTCCCCCTCCTTGAGTATGGTTAGCCCCAATTAAAGGAGCCCGGCTATAATCCTGAAGAGTTGCTGCCACGATTTCAGAAGCACCATAAGTCCGTTGATTTGTCAGAACAATCATGGGGCCATTATAAGCCACATTCTTATCTTCATCCGTTAACACTCTAATCCTTCCCTTGGAATCTTTTGCCTGTACCACAGGACCGCCAGGAAGAAAAAGTCCGGCAACGCTAACCGCATCTCTAAAGCTCCCTCCTTCGTTATTTCGCAAATCCAAAATTAAACCACTGATGCCCTTTTTTTTCAGTTTATATAATTCCGCACGGGTATCATCAGTGACATTGCGGGAACGAACGGTTCCATCAGCGAAATCTCTATAAAAACTTGGAATTTTGATGTATCCTATTTTATTGTCTATTATGGTAGATTTCACATATGTTTCTTGTCGGTTAATTACGTCACGAATAATGGAAATGTTTCGTCTGATACCATCAAGCCCAAGGACTGTTAACTGAACTTTTGTTCCCTTGGCTCCTTTTAGGCATGATAATTCATACTTGAGCGACGTACTGGGAAAAAAAACAGAATCCCTCTTACTATCCAAGATGTCTAAGATTATATCCCCCCTCCGTAATTGTCCCTGACGATCAGCAGGGCCCCCGGGTATAATACTTGCCACTATAACCTGACCATTAACCCTCGTTAAAAGAACACCTATACCTGAGATAAACTCTTTTTTATTCAATGGTGGTGGTGATGGTGGTATGTAGTTTGAATGACAATCAAAACCATTTACAACTGCGTCAAAGTAGCGGTCGTAATAATCCTGTCTGGTTTCCTGTTCTAACTGGTGAAGATATTGCAGGGTGCGCTTGCGTACCCTTTTCATTGACATGTTCCATATCTTTGTATTTATCTTGTCAGTTTTCTTTGTTTTTTTATTTGTGGTCTCGATTCTGTTGAAATATACATCAAACACATTCCTTTTTAAAATTTTGCGCCATCGATTTTTGAGGTACGACTTATCAGTTGCGAAGAGTAACTTCTTAGGATCTGTCTCCAAGTAATCTTTTCGGTAGGGATCAAGGCCAGCATCCATAATTTGTTCCACCATCCCCCTGACTTCTTTGATTCGGTTGGTTTTTATGGACATTCCAGCATCAGGAAGAACTATACGGCCCCGCTGTAATTCGTCATCAATATGCGTGGCGAATACCTGAAGTTCTTGGACATCTTCTGATAATAAAAAATGTTTACCGGGGTCCAGCTGTCGCAGATAAAGTTCATAAATAACTTTTGAACGTGCGTCATCAAGTGCTTTGTGAGTAAAATGTTGGGCAGGCAATTGATGGCCCAACATATAAGCAATAAGTCGGTTACGGCTGGCATCAAACTCCACGCCTGACCGTCCGGACGCAGGCCGGGCACAGGAACAGAGCACCGCAACGGCCAAGAGCAGCACAGCGCAAGATCGAAAGTTCAATCGCATTTTCTTTTCCTTTATCCTTTTCTATTTTTCAGGCAATCGGGTTAACCAAGGCGGGCTAAGGCCCGTAACCTAAGCCTGACAGGGGCGGCTTCAAGCGCCATATTTTTCATGGTTATTAGGGTCATTCACAGCCCTAACAGGCGAATAAATTCGCCCCTACAGCATGGGCAACAATTGTAT
>JALVAL010000175.1 GCA_027011205.1 Gammaproteobacteria bacterium | reverse complement strand
TTATTAAATATTTCCGGATTTAATAAATCTGCACGTCGATAGGTTTCTCGGCTAGCGTTTCTGACGACAATATCATCAATAGCTGTTGAGTTGGTATCAATAATGTCAATTTCAACATTTAACGGTTCATTGAGGGCGGAGTTAACAGTGATTTCACCTAAGCCCAGTGCCATAGCCGGGTTGAAAATACTCACAGTGAAAATGACAATGAGGCTTTGATATACGGAAATAAAAAACTTTTTTAACATAATTATTGCGTAACCTGATGCTTTAAATAGTTATAAATTCTAGCATAAAATTTATCTGGTAATTTGTATAAGCTCTGGGTAATCCTGTTATATAATTTTTTAGTTTGTTTACCAGGAAAAATCTGAAAGATTCACTATGAACTGGATTTATTACTAATTATACTTAATTTGTGTAATTTATCACTACAAATCAAGTTTTTAAGCTAACTTTCTGATTTCATAAGGCCTTTATGTGAAAAAAATAAATTATATCCATCTGACAGCACGGGTTTTTTTATTACTGATGCTTATTTCTGACTGTTTTGCTCAAACTGCAGTACAAAAGGTTTTATTACAACGATGTATTCTGCCTGATAAGGCACTAAAAAATCGTTTGATTAGCCATAAAATCCATACTTACAGGTTACACAATGGACTTCGGGTCTACCTTCTGGAAAATCATCGTTTACCCATATTTGCATTGCGCCTGGTTGTTAAAGTGGGTGCTGCGGATGAACTTAACAGGCAACAGGGTTATGCCCATCTTTTTGAGCACATGATGTTTAAAGGTTCAAAAAATATTGCGGATGGGGAACATTTTTCTCTGATCAAACAGATTGGCGGTAATCTGAATGCCTCTACTGATTATGATAAAACTGAATACTGGACAGAAGCATCGGTTGACTATCTGGATAATGTTTTATGGCTGGAGGCGGAACGTTTTTCAAATCTGACCTTCAGCAACGCGAACCTGGATAATCAGCGGCAGGCAGTGCTGGAAGAAAAACTATTGCGCATTGACAATGTACCATATTTTAAAGTGGCCAGTGACTTTATGATATCGGCCTGGCAGGGGACAGCCTATGATCATTTAATCATTGGCAGTGAACAGTCCCTGCAACATGCAGCTGTTTCTGATGTCCGAAGTTTTTTTAAACAGTATTATCGTCCGGATAATACGGTTCTGGTTCTGGTTGGGGATATTGTGCCAGGTTCTACAATAAAAAAAATAAAAAAGTATTTTGAAAACAACTGGATAGCCGATAAACCTAAAGATAATATAGTTTGCAAATCAAGTCTTACAGGAAGCAGAGGGAGCCGCTCTCTAAGTGGGCGTTCAGAAACCAGACATGATCCACTGGCTCCCTTTCCATTATATATCCTGGGCTGGCACACGGCAGGAAAACAGAATCCTGATTATTTTGCGGTTGATATTCTGGCAGATATTCTATTTAAAGGCGAATCATCACGTTTAAAACGGCGTCTGAAAGAACAGGATGAACTGGTCATTGAATTACTTGGTATGCCTTTGACTTTTGAACAGGCTGGTATAAGTGCCAGTGCTTTTGTGCCACATAGTTACACCAGTTTTGAGCAGATAAAATCAGTCGTAAGAGATGAATTGCAACGGGTTCAGAAACAGGGTGTAAGTTCCAGCGAATTGTGTTCAGCCATTAAGAACCGGCAGTTAAAAATTCTCAAAAGCATGTCAGACAATCGTAAAATGGCTCAGCTTATTGGTGATGGGGCATTATTTAATAATGACCCATATTATGTCTTACACGCATTTTCTGCATATCAGCAGGTTGATAACAGGCAAATAAAAAAAGTTGCCGGGCAATATTTTCATGAGGACTGGCTGGCACTGGAAATAACACCAGGACCCGGAGTAAGGCTGATTAAATGGCTTATGGAAGTTCTGCCGGTTTCTGTCAGTAAAAATCTTGAGCGTCAATTCCTATGAAAGCTTGTCAGAAGTTACGAATTTTATTAATGGCCGGCAGCCCTTTTTTATCAGCTTGCAGCAGTGTAAAAACTATAGAGCCTCATATTACTTCGGATAAGCTGATTATTAAACCAATAGCAGAATTGCCTGTACCGGTACCAGAGAAAATACATTCAGCTGCGGATATTGCCCAATTATCACCTCATTTTAATCATTATCAACTGCAAAATGGTTTACAGATCTATCTTCTGGAACGTCACCAGCTCCCTGAGATCAGTATGGCGATACTGGTGGAAGCTGGTACTAAAGTTCGCTTTAAAAATAACCAGCCTCAATCCTGGTTATCACCTCTGGTTTTTAAATTATTAAGACAGGGGACTCAAAAATACCCTAAACCTGAGTTTCAGGAACGTACTGCTTTTTTGGGTGAAGGTCTTATATATTCCCAGAGCAGGCGATTTTCCATTATCAAAACGGATATATTTCCCTATGATCTGGAGTTCGCACTGGATTTAATAGCGCAGTCTTTAATAGCTTTAAAACCGGATAAAAATGCTCTGGATAGTATTATTAATCAACAATTGCTGGAAAACCGCCTTGCTCAGTCTGCAGGATTTTACTGGGCAAAACAGGCATTTTACAAAACTTCATATCCACCGGGACACCCGTATTATGAAGCGGATATTAATAACGACAGAATCAGGAAAACCACATTAAATCAGTTGCTGGGTTTTTATAAAACAGCCTATATTCCCCAAAACAGCAGTATCATTATTACTGGAGATTTTAATTCTGATAAAGTACAACAACTGCTTTTAAAATATTTTTCAGGCTGGTCTGCTAATGAACAGTTTAGTCCGGTTGAAGCTGACTCGCTGCCACAAAAAAAAGCTCAATCTGTGCTGAAAATTATTCATCGTCCCGGTGCCAGACAGGCGAATATATTATTAGCTATGGTGACTTCAAAACCTCAGTCCAGTGACTGGATCAATCTGACCATGCTGGCCAGACTTCTGGGCGGCGGCCCGGATTCCAGATTGTTTGCGGATTTAAGAGAGGTTAAAGGATTAACTTATTCCATATCGGCAAGGCTGTTAAGTGGTCCTTATCAACAGCCTTTTTTTATACAGACCTCAGTGAATCATAATAAGGTGAAAGCTATGCTTAAAGGTATTAACCGGCATCTGGATTATCTTTGCAAGGTGCCTCTGAATCAGCGGCAATTACAA
>JALVAL010000174.1 GCA_027011205.1 Gammaproteobacteria bacterium | reverse complement strand
GGTTTGAGCTTTATCATGAAACCATTTTTTCTATGGTAGAAATCTGGTGGCGCTCCGAAACATTTGCACATGGTTTTTTAATCTTTCCTATTTCCATTTACCTGATCTGGGATAAAAGACAGCGTTTTTACCACACAGACAAGAACCCGAGTCTGATATTTTCTCTATTTTTATTGATGCTAATTTTTGTCTGGGGACTGGCAAAATCTGTTGATGTGCAGGTAATACAGCAATTGATGGTTGTATTAATGATACCAGTTCTGGTCGGTGCTGTGTTTGGCTTTAAAATGCTTAAGCAGTATCTATTCCCACTTCTTTATCTGCTTTTTGCCGTACCCTTTGGTGAGTTTTTAATACCGCGTCTCCAGGATGTTACAGCTCATATGACCGTATGGGGGCTGCAGTTAACAGGGGTTCCGGTATTTTCAGAAGGAATGTTTATTTCTATTCCTTCAGGAGACTTTGAGGTAGCAGTAGCCTGCAGCGGAATTCGTTACCTTATAGCCTCACTCGCTCTGGGAACATTATACGCTTATCTGACTTATACAAAACTCTATAAACAATTAATATTTGTGGTGGTGTCTTTAGTTGTACCTGTAATAGCCAATGGTGTTCGGGCTTATGGTATTGTTCTAATAGCACATTTAAGCGATATGAAATATGCCACAGGCATTGATCACATTATTTATGGCTGGTTGTTTTTTGGTGTAGTTATTTTTATTCTGTTTTATATCGGTAGTTTCTGGCAGGATAACACAGAAAGTATAAGTGATTCCAGTAATGAACAGGTTGAAACAAGCTTGCCAAAACAGCAAACTGTCAGTCTGAATTACAGGCAGATTTTACCGCTTATTATTTTATTTTTCGGCCCGCTTATGACTGTATGGATGTCTTATGAGCCGTCATCAGAAACTATAAGTACTCAGGCCCCCCAGGTAGAAACTCCCTGGATTAATACTTATACCAAACCTGAAAAATGGCAGCCGGTCTTTAATAATGCTGATAGTGAAATCACAACTGTTTATAATGAACCGGAAAAAAATATTCAAGTTTATTATTATTCCAGTGAATATCAGTTTGAGACTCAGGATAAAGAGCTTGTTAATGCGGTAAACCAGTTATTTCGCCACAAAAAATGGGTACAGATTTCCAGACAGTCTGTTAATTATAACCCCCGAAATAAACTGGATGAAGTGATTGTACGTAGAAACACTGAAAAATTATTGATCTGGAACTGGTATGAAGTACTGGGTTTAACATTAACAAATCCGATAAAAATTAAAATTGCACAGGCTTTAGGCAAACTGACAGGAACTCACCGAGGTGGTAAGTTTAAAGCTATTGCCATTAGTTTTCATGATAGTCCACAACAGGCTCGCAAACAACTGGGACTGTTTCTGCAACAAAACCCGCAATTTTTACTAAAGAGCGCGGATTAAAGTTATTTAATAATGAAAAAACGTCTGTTAATAGTACATATTGTCTATAGTTTTGATGTGGGTGGGCTGGAAAATGGAGTGGCTAATTTAATTAACCATTCCTGCCCGGAAAAATTTCAGCATGCAATTATCTGTCTATCTCATTACACGGATTTTTTTAAAAAAATTAACAGAGATGATGTAGACATTTATGCACTGAATAAAAAACCGGGAAAAGACTATCCCCTGTTTTTCAGGTTGCATCAATTATTAAAAAAAATACAGCCGGATATAGTCCATACCCGTAATATGGCAACCCTGGAATGTCAGTTTCCTGCTATGCTTGCAGGTATTAGGGCCAGAATTCATGGCGAGCACGGCTGGGATATGGTGGATCTGGCTGGAGACAATAAAAAATATCAGCTATTAAGAAAACTATTTGTGCCTATTGTAAAACAGTATATTGCACTATCCAGAGAGGGTTATCGCTATTTACAGGAAAGCATAGGTATTGCACCGAAAAAATTGAACCATATTTATAATGGAGTTGATACCAGTAAGTTTGTTTTAAATGGCAATACAAATTCAGAGGGCATAATACCTGAAAATTTTAATATCAAGGGTAAACTGGTTTTTGGCACTGTAGGCCGAATGGCTGAGGTAAAAAACCAGACTTTTCTGGTACAGGCCTTTTTACAATTACTGGAAATGCTTCCACAAAATAATGATAAACTGCGGTTATTAATTGTGGGTGATGGTATTTTAATGGCTCCAGCTGTAAAACTGGTTAATGATTATTGCCAGAAGCATAATACTGAAAACCAGTGGGTACATTTTGCGGGCCAGTCGGATAAAGTTCATGAACTTATGCGCTTAATGGATATTTTTGTTTTACCCTCGCTTGCAGAAGGTATTTCCAATACTATTTTAGAGGCAATGGCCACCTCTCTACCTGTGATAGCAACCGATGTGGGGGGCAATTCAGAGCTGGTGGTACAGGATAAGACCGGTTATCTGGTTACTGTTAATGATGTAGAACAATTGACCGCAGCGATGAATAATTATGTTAATCAGCCTGACCGGGTGCAGCAGCACGGCATGGCAGGCAGGAAAAGAATTGAAGAAAATTTTAGTCTTAATAAAATGATTGCTCAATATGAACAGCTTTATCTAAAGGTAGTTAATTAATAATGTGTGGAATAGCCGGAATATTCGATTTATCTGCAAAGCGAGCTATTGATCCTGCAGTGCTTAATGCAATGAATCAGGTGCAGTTTCATCGTGGACCTGATGAAGGTGGACAGTATCTTGAAGATGGTCTTGGGCTGGCACATCGACGCTTATCCATTATTGACCTGTCATCCGGACAGCAGCCTTTGTTTAATCATGACAAGAGTGTCTGCATTGTTTTCAATGGTGAAATTTATAATTTTAAAGATCTGACCAGACAACTGATAGACAAAGGCTATAATTTTCAGACCCATTCAGATACCGAAACTATTGTTCATGCCTGGGAAGAATGGGGTGAACAATGTACGGATCATCTTAGAGGAATGTTTGCCTTTGCCATCTGGGATAAAAATAAACAGCAATTATTTCTGGCTAGAGATCGTTTGGGTATAAAACCCTTCTTTTATGCGGTAACAGAAGATGATTATTTTATTTTTGGCTCAGAACTAAAAGTATTACTAGAACACCCGTCCTTTAAAAAAACAATGGATGTGACAGGCATAGAAGATTATTGTGCTCTGGGTTACATTCCAGA
>JALVAL010000173.1 GCA_027011205.1 Gammaproteobacteria bacterium | reverse complement strand
GTATAAATTACCTTATCTGTCTGAGTTTCTAAGCTCATTGAATAATGATTATCTGTGTTCAATAAATGATTACTATTGTAGTATATTTTTACTGACAGAGTTTGTAATTACAATAACTTAACTGATCTTTTTATAGCTTATGTCAACTTCTTCTTTTTTTACACCAGTGTGAAGGGTTATCCGGTTTGCCATTGTGACGTATTTCAAAATACAGCCCCGCCTGTTTTAAACCGCCGCTACTACCAACTGTAGCAATAATCTCATTATTCTCAACCCAGTCACCCACTTCTTTTAAAAGTGCCTGATTATGGGCATAAAGACTCATATAACCGTCACCGTGATCAATAATTACAATCAGACCATAGCCTCTGAGCCAGTCAGAATAGGCAATACGCCCATGTGATATAGCATGAATGGGTGTGCCCTCCCGGGTACGGATAATATTGCCCTGCCATTTTACGTCGCCAACACTGCGCCAGTGATTAAACAGTTTTTTGACCTTGCCTCTGGCAGGCCAGTAGAGTTTTGCGCGTTGTTTGTTAAACGGTTTTTCAGTGGCCAGTGGGGGAATATCATCAAGAGCTTTTTTTAATTTTATTATTAATGCACTCAGGCGTTTTTTGTTATTTAACAACTGCTTCAGTTGTTTATCCTTTGAGGCAATGTCCTGACCCAGCTGCTTGATCAGGATATTTCGCTGAGCCTGTTTTTGTTCCAGTTGATGTTTTTCGTATTCCAGATCCTGCTGCCTGTTTGTTAATGTCTGCCGGGTCAGGCTGATGGACTGCTGATCTTTGGTAATAGAGGTGAGTAACAGATTCACCTGTTGAATCTGTTGACTGCGGGCAGCATTAAAATAATCATAATAGGTCATAATACGGCTGATAGTGGCAGGATTTTGCTGGTTAAGAAGTAACTTGATGTATTCCTGGCGGCCAATACTATAACTGGCCTGTAACTGGCCGGACAGGAGCTGCTGCTGAGTAAGCAGTTCCTGCTGGTGCTGGCGCAGTCTGTTATTAAGTTCATCCAGTTGCTGGCTTAAAGTTCGGATAGTCTGTTCAGTGACAAAGAGTTTTCCGGCAGTATCAGCAATGTGCTGTTCAGAGTGCTGAATTTCCTGTTGCAGCTGAGATTTATCGTGCTGTTGTTGTTTTAAGTCAGATTTTAGATTTTTAATTTGCTGGCGCAGCTGTTTTAACTGCTGCTCCTTAAGCTGACCTTTAGACGAAGCACTTAATAGCGCAGGAGATAATAACAGAAACAGCAGCATAAGCAGCAGGAGCAGTCTGCCGGCTGGGTGCATAAAAACGAAATCGGGCTTATTCGCTTTGTGCTTCAACATCTTCCTTTAGTGTCACCAGAGAGCGACCGTTCATTTCTGAAGGTACTTCCAGTCCCATCAGGTATAGCATGGTAGGTGCAATATCAGATAAAGCACCGGTTTCTGCCATCTCAGCATCCCGCCCAATGTAAATAAAAGGCACGGGATTACAGGTATGAGCGGTATATGCCTGACCGGTTTTTTCATTAAGCATTAATTCAGCATTACCATGATCGGCAGTCAATATTAATTCACCACCAGCGGCTTTGGAGGCCTTGCATATAATGTCAATAAATTTGTCCAGTGCTTCAATGGCTTCAATGGTGGCTTCTTCATTTCCCGTATGTCCAACCATATCAGGATTGGCAAAATTACAGATAATGGTATCGTAGTGCCCGGATTTTATGGCTTCTACCAGTTTTTCTGTTAACAGCGGGGCATTCATCTGAGGCTGCAAGTCGTAAGTAGCCACATCCGGTGAGTCAATTAAGATCCGATCTTCATCGGGGAAGGGTTCTTCTTCCCCGCCATTAAAGAAAAAGGTCACATGGGCATATTTTTCTGTTTCAGCAATGCGTAACTGACGTAAGCCCAGTTTGGAGATATATTCGCCAAATACATTAGTCAGTCGTTCAGGCGGGAAGGCTACCGGGATATCAAAATTTGAGGAATACTCAGTCAGACTGACAAACTGCCCCAGTTTAAAACGGCGTTCACGTTTAAAGGCTTCAAAATTGTCTTCAATAAAAGGGCGTGTTATCTGGCGTGCGCGATCAGAACGATAGTTCATAAAAATCATGATATCGCCATCTTTAATCTTTATCGCCTCTGAGTTTTTAGGGACAATACTGGTGGCCTGTACAAATTCATCAGATTCACCACGCTGATAGGCCTGTTCAAGTCCATCAAGAGCAGATTCAGCCGTATAGATGCCATGCCCGTCAGCAATCACGTCATAGGCGGATTTAATACGTTCCCAGCGATGATCCCGATCCATGGCGTAATAACGACCTGTAATTGAAGCAAAACGACCATGTCCAAGTTCATCAAAGACGATTTGCATGGCTTTAATGGATTCCTTGGCACTGCGTGGTGCGGTATCACGACCATCCAGAAAAGCGTGCAGATAGAGTTTGTCGATACCGCGTTCTGCGGCCAGCCTGGCCATAGCATGGATATGGCACTCGTGACTGTGTACTCCGCCAGGTGACAGCAGTCCCATAATATGAACGGCCGTATTATTTTGCAGAGCCTGATCGACGGCTTCAGTCAAAGTACAGTTAGTGAAGAAAGAACCGGTGCGCACCGCCCGGCTGACACGGGTATATTCCTGATAAACTACTCGGCCAGAGCCAATATTAAGATGTCCAACTTCTGAATTTCCCATTTGACCGGCAGGCAATCCAACTTCGGCACCGGATGCCTTAATTAAGGTATGCGGCTTTTCCTTCCATAATTTATCCCAGACCGGTGTTTTTGCTTCCATAATTGCATTATGGCTCGGGTTTTCGGAATAGCCCCAGCCATCGAGAATAACAAGTGTCAGAGGTTTTGGTGGTTGTGAGGATGTAGACATAATTTGCTTTGGATTAATCCATGTTCTGGACGTTTGCAAGCCTGTTCAGGTATGCAAAAGACGCTTAAATAATAGTGATTTAACTGTATTCTATATGGGGGTAAGCCCCGATTTTATCAAGCCAGGTGATGATAAGGTGTCTTGGAAATAAAATGGTTAATACTTAAAGTAGGAAAGTAAGTAAAATACCTTATACCGCTGACCAGTAAAAACATCTATTATAACAAAAGATTTATAACAAAAACTTTATCATTGAGTATTTTTATTCAAAATATCGCCTCGATGCCAATTAGACAG
>JALVAL010000172.1 GCA_027011205.1 Gammaproteobacteria bacterium | reverse complement strand
CCATAAGACATTGTTTATAAAGGATTATTATTTCAGCTATTTATTCATCTCAAGAGCTTACATTGTGCTTGCCAGCTATAATGCACCATTATATAGCATGGATGCAAATATGTGTTCTGTCTTTGGATATTCCAAAAAAAACGCCCTGCCGATATCCTCAATAAGGAACCGGCAGGGCGTTATGCAATAATACTATGGATTATCCTGCATCCCTGTAGCCAGGGTATGTGAGATTAACAGCTATAGTACATTTCAAACTCAACTGGGTGAGTGCTCATACGCAGACGAGTTACTTCTTCCATCTTCAGATCAATAAAGGCTCTGATCATGTCTTCCGGGAATACACCACCAGCCGTCAGGAAATCCATATCATTTTCAAGCGCTTCTAAAGCCTGATCCAGAGAGCTTGCAACCGTTGGAATTTCAGCTGCTTCTTCTGCTGGCAAATCATATAAGTCCTTATCCATTGCATCACCAGGATGGATCTTGTTCTGAATACCATCAAGGCCGGCCATTAACATGGCAGAAAAGGCCAGATATGGGTTAGCGGTTGGATCAGGGAAACGAACTTCAACACGACGACCCTTAGGATTTGACTCATAAGGAATACGAATTGAAGCAGACCGGTTACGAGCGGAATAAGCCAGCATAACTGGAGCTTCAAAGCCGGGAACCAGACGCTTGTAACTATTGGTTGAAGAGTTAGTGAAAGCATTTAGTGCACGCGCATGCTTGATAATACCGCCAATATAGTACAGAGCGATTTCCGACAGTCCGGCATAACCATCTCCAGAGAACAGATTGTCACCGTCTTTGAAAATTGACTGGTGAACGTGCATACCGGAACCATTATCACCAACAATTGGCTTAGGCATAAAGGTAGCCGTCTTACCATAAGCATGGGCAACATTATGAACAACATATTTCAGCTGTTGTACTTCGTCAGCCTTGGTAATCAGGGTGTTAAATTTAACACCAATTTCACACTGACCAGCAGTGGCTACTTCGTGATGATGTACTTCAACTTCCTGACCCATTTCATCCAGTGTCAGACACATTTGAGCACGGATATCATGCAGTGAATCAACTGGAGGCACAGGGAAATAACCGCCTTTAACACCAGGACGATGTCCCATGTTACCATCGGCATAAACTTTTTCTGAGTTCCACTCAGATTCTTCAGAATCCACCTTGACAAAAGTACCGCTCATGTCTGAGCCCCAGCGCACATCATCAAGGATAAAGAATTCTGGCTCAGGACCAAAATAAGCCTGATCACCAATACCCGTTGCTTTCAGGTGCTCAATAGCACGTCTGGCCACAGAACGGGGATCACGCTCATAGCCCTGCATGGTTGAAGGTTCAACGATATCACAGGTAATAATTAAGGTCGGTTCATCAGTGAACGGATCCATAACAGCGGTATCCTGATCCGGCATCAGAATCATGTCTGAATCATTAATACCTTTCCAGCCCGCAATGGAGGAACCATCAAACATTTTACCATCTTCAAATGTGCTGGCTTCAACAGTTTTGGCAGGTGCAGTTACATGCTGCTCTTTACCATGTGTATCAGTGAAACGGAAATCAACAAACTTGACGCCGTTTTCTTCAATCATCTTTAAAACATCGGACATTCTTTGTCTCCAGGTTATACAGGTTAAACACATCCCTCAAACAGGGTTATTTTATTGCCAGGTAATTCAGTTGTGAAATACTATCGATTTTAATTAACAAAAAATCAGGGTGGTTAAATTTTTTTGCTGATTCACAACTAAAATACTTTCAATCTCATTACTACTTTCAATTTTATTACTTAAGTTAACATTTATTGCCAGATCTATTGCCAGATCACCCAATGGAACCTTTTTGCTCTCATTAGAATGCACCCAAATAACAAACACCTATCTCAGAAAGCACTAAAATAGTGCAGTCATCGATAACGAACCTCTACCGTTACAATATATTCCACTGCTTTCACAGCTTCTGAAAACCGCGCAGCAAGTTTATCTGCATCCACACAGGTTGACAATATCGATAATGGCATTAAAATTTGTACGCTTACCTTACCATCAAGATAATGTAGTGTCACTTCTTCTATCAATTTTGACTGTTCAATTTCTGCCCAACACTGATCCAGGTCAGCTAAAATATCCTTTCTCAGCGGCAAATTCGAGCAGCTGGACTGCTCTTCATCATTTTCCGGATCAATATGCACCAGGACCTGTGTTATGTCAGAAAAAGTGCTTGTTATTTTCTTACTCACTTCATCGCTAATACGATGCCCTTCAGAAACACTGAGGTGAGGCTCTACTTCTATATGTACATCCAGCAATGCTTCTGAACCCATTTGCCGAGTGCGTAACATATGCATTCGGGAAACCCCGGGTATATCAGCTATATGCTGAGTGATGGATTGTACTTTATCCGGATCAAGTCCTTTATCTACCAGCTCTTCAATACTTTCTTTTGCAATATCCCAGCCAATTTTTGCAATCATCATGGAAACAATAACGGCAGCCGCTGCATCCAGATAGGGCATACCGGCAATGCTTCCTGCAATACCTGTTAAAACGACTATGGAAGAAATAGCATCACTGCGATGATGCCATGCGTTTGCCTTTAACAGGGACGAATTCAGTCGGATAGCATAGCTGATAGTATATCGATATAAGGCCTCCTTGGATAAAACTGAAAGCAATGCCACCCAGATTGTCATACTTTCAGGAACAGGAATATCCCCTGAAGCCAGCCTGTCAGTGGCATCAATAATAATCCCAATGCCAACACTAATTAATATCCCGCCCAGAACCGCTGCAAAAGCAGTTTCTATACGGGCATGACCATAAGGGTGATCATCATCGGGTATTTGATTTCCCTGTTTGGCACCCCAGACTACCAGACCATCACTCAATAAATCAGAGAAAGAGTGAATACCATCGACAACGAGAGCATGAGAATGCCCCAAAATTCCAATAATAATTTTCAATAGAGCCAGCACAAAATTTATTACCGCACCTACTATCGTGATACGGGTTGTTATCCGGTATCGTTCATTGGCCTTATTATTTTGTTCAGACATAGAGTAATCTTGCGGACATAAAAATATGGATTTTACGTTGAATAAGTATAAAAGCCAATTGTTAGCCGTGACAAATTGTTATAGAACATATTACGAAAATTATCATAAGTAGATATA
>JALVAL010000171.1 GCA_027011205.1 Gammaproteobacteria bacterium | reverse complement strand
ATTATTAGGTAATAATTGTCGTTATGTACCCAGTTGTTCCTGTTATACACATACTGCCATAGAACGTTTTGGCGTATTAAAAGGCAGCTGGATGGGACTAAAACGGATTTTGAGGTGTCATCCTTTTCATCCGGGTGGACTGGATCCAGTACCGGAAAAAGATGATTTTTCAAAAGTAAGTAAACCCAGTACCTTGCCTTAAAAGACAAGTTGCTGGGTAAAAGCAACAGATGCACTTATAGTAATTTGATAACCAATTTAATATATATTTTTCATCGATTTAATTTATAAAAAGTAACAATATGGATACACAACGTTTAATTTTATTTGCTGCCTTTATGCTGGTTTCTATTTCTTTATGGCAATCCTGGCAGCCGCCTCAAACTCAGGACAACAAGGTAGCTGTTCCGAATAATACCGATAGTAAACCTCAGTCTGAAAATAGAGATGATATGCCTTCTCTGCCTGTTAGTAATAATTCCGATACCGAAAATCAGGCAACAGTATCAATAGAGCCGGAGAAAAAAATACAGAGCGGGCGGAGACTGCATGTTAAAACCGATGTTTTTAACATCGAAATAGACACTATTGGTGGTGATATTCGACGGGTTGCATTACTGGATTATCCTGTAAATGTAAATACTGATCCCAGTCCTGTTATATTAATGAATGATAAGTCCGGTTTATTTTATATCAGTCAGACGGGATTATTGGCTGCATCTAAAGATAGCCCGTATGCGCCTGATCATAAAGTTCAGTATCAGGCTGAGAAATTAAATTATGAGCTGGGAAGCAATGAGCAATTAATAATTCCATTAACCTGGACGTCAGCCGATGGTCAGTTTACTCTGACTAAAACATTTATTTTTCAACCCGGTAAATACGAAATAAAAGTGGAACATAAGATCACTAATAATAGTGATTTAGCCTGGAAAGGTTATCTTTACCGTCAGTTTCAACGAATCAATGTAGAAGATAAAAATAAAAGTAAATTTATTCACACCTATACCGGTGCTATGGTTTCTAAAGATGGCGACGGCTTTGAAAAAATTAAATTTAAAGATATGCTTGAGAAGGATTTTCATAGTAGTAATGTTGGTGGCTGGATTTCATTTATCCAACACTATTTTATGTCTGTCTGGATCCCACCTAAAGAGAGTAAAGAAAATTACTATTCCAGAGTCACTGATAGAAACTCTGCTAATCCTCATTATATAATTGGTACCATCACCTCTGAAAAGGTGGTTAATCCAAAACAGACTCTGATATTAAAAGATAGTTTGTTTATTGGACCAAAATTGCAGGAACATATAAATGATTTGGCTGTAGGACTGGATTCTACAGTAGATTATGGTTTTTTATCTGTCATTGCACACCCAATTTACTGGTTATTAACTTTTATTCAGGGGATTGTTGGTAACTGGGGTGTATCTATTATTTTACTGACAATGGTTATTAAAGGACTGTTTTACAAATTATCAGAGGCTTCTTATAAGTCTATGGCTCATATGCGTAAAGTAGCACCACGCTTAAAATCTATTCAGGAACAGCATAAAGATAATTCCGGTGAAAAAAATAAAGCTATGATGGAGCTTTATAAGAAAGAAAAGATTAATCCCCTGGGGGGCTGTTTGCCTATTGTGGTTCAGATCCCGGTCTTTATTTCTCTGTATTGGGTTTTACTTGAAAGTGTAGAGATGCGCCAGGCAGATTTTATGTTATGGATCAATAACCTGTCTGCACCGGATCCTTATTATATTTTACCTCTAATTATGGGTATTTCCATGTTTGTGCAGCAAAAACTGAATCCTGCGCCGATGGATCCTGTGCAGGCAAAAGTAATGATGGCATTACCATTTATCTTTACTGTGTTCTTTTCCTTCTTCCCATCCGGTCTGGTGTTATATTGGGTGGTAAATAATCTGCTGTCTATTACCCAACAGTGGTATATCACTAAAAAAATTGAGAATGCCTGAGCAAACAATTAGTACCATTGCCGCTCTAGCCACTGCCCCCGGTCGAGGGGGAGTGGGCATTATCAGACTATCCGGTCCTCAGTCTCTGAGAATTGTCGAACAAATCATAAAACAAACTCCTAAATCCCGTTTTGCTCATTACCTGCCTTTTTATGACGCTCGTGATCTAGTTATTGATTCCGGAATAATACTGTATTTTCCAGGACCCAATTCTTTTACCGGAGAAGATGTGGTGGAATTACAGGGACATGGCGGTCCGGTTGTTATGGATATGCTGCTGCAAAGAGTGTTTTTACTGGGGGCAGAACCGGCTCGGCCCGGAGAGTTTAGTGAACGTGCCTTTTTAAACGATAAACTGGATCTGGCTCAGGCGGAAGCCATTGCTGATTTAATTGAAGCCAGCAGTGAGCAGGCTGCACGTTCTGCCCTGCGTTCTCTGCAGGGAGAATTTTCTCAGTTAATTCATGCCCAGGTAGAATCATTAATTCAACTCAGGATATATGTTGAAGCCGCTATTGATTTTCCTGAAGAAGAAATAGATTTTCTATCAGATGGTAAAGTAGAAAATGACACTAAAACCATCTTGGCTGATTTACTTTCAATTCTAAAACAGGCTGAACAGGGCTGTCTGATACGTGAGGGTATGACGGTTGCAATTGCCGGGCAGCCCAATGCCGGTAAATCCAGCTTACTTAATGCACTATCTGGTAAAGAATCTGCCATTGTAACCGATATTGCCGGTACCACCCGGGATGTTCTCAAAGAAGAAATCAATATAGATGGGATGCCTCTGCATATTATTGATACCGCCGGTTTGCGGGAAAGTGACTGTGAGGTGGAAAAAATTGGTATTAAACGTGCCTGGGATGTGATTGAGAATGCGGATCAGATTTTACTGGTGTTAGATGAAAGCAGCATCAATGATCCTGAACAGCAAATAATTAATCAGCAGTTATTAAAACAGTTTCCCGATACTATAGATATTACCTTAATCCATAATAAAATAGATCTGGCAGATAAAAAACCAGTAATAATAAAATCAGCACAGCAGACAGAAATTTATCTTTCTGCCAAACGAAATATCGGCCTGGAATTATTAAAAAATCACCTTAAACAATGCATGGGTTATCAAAGTGCTGGAGAGGGTACTTTTATGGCTCGCCGCAGACATCTTGAGGCCATTCAAAAAGCCATAAAAAATGTTAAAAATGGCCTACAACAACTACAGGAATATTC
>JALVAL010000170.1 GCA_027011205.1 Gammaproteobacteria bacterium | reverse complement strand
ATCCCAGTATATTGCTGAGACCGATCCCTACATTTTGTTTAATGGCCTGCTGGATGTGTTGCTTGAAATTACTGACAGTGAATATGGTTTTATCGGAGAGGTATTTTATACGGATAACAATCAACCCTTTATTAAAAGCTATGCAACTACCAATATTGCCTGGAGCGAAAAAACCAGGGAGTTATATAATAAAACCAGACTTAAGGGCATGATTTTTTCTAAAATAGATTCACTTTATGGTTCCGTCCTGAAAACGGGGCAGTTGGTCATTTCCAATACACCTTCTACTGATCCCCGTCGTTGTGGGCTTCCAGAGGGACATCCTCCATTATATACGTTTATGGGTATACCTTTTTATGGCGGTGGCAGATTATTAGGCTGTGTTGGGGTTGCCAACCGAAAAAATGGTTATCAGAAACCACTGGCAGATTTCCTGCAGCCTTTTTTAATTACCTGTGGAAACCTGATTCAGGCTTATCGAAACAACATAAAGCATATGCAGGTTGAAACAGAACTGCAAAAATATAAGGAGCGTCTGTTGATTCTGGATAAGAATACGGTACTGGGTTCTGGCTATGAATTTAATCATTCCAGTCATACCTTGAGCAGACATGGTCAGGGTGTGCTTTTAACCAATAAAGAAATAAAACTTCTGGAAATTCTGCTTATTAATCCGGGACAGATGGTATCATATTCGGTTGTTGAAAAACATGTCTGGGATAATATTATAGTTGGTGAATCTTCCTTGCGTTCTCTTTTACGTCGACTTAGAAAGAAACTCCCGGATTTAACCATTAAAACGGTTTCGGGTGTTGGCTATATGCTGACTATTCCGGAATTAATGTCACAAAAAAATCACATATAAAGCACTCTTCTCTCACAACAATGAAACACGTTCACGTTATAGTAATACCTCATTAATTATTTTAAGGAGGAGAAATTATGAGCACAAATAAAACTTTATATCACCGCCTGGGCGGATATGATGCTATCTCTACTGTAGTGCATGAGTTGATATCGCGTTTGATGGCAGATAAACAGCTTGGGCGGTTCTGGGAAAATCGTGGCATAGATGGTATTAATCGTGAAAAGCAGCTGTTAATAGATTGTTTATGTGCTAATGCCGGCGGTCCAGTGCTTTATACCGGGCGTGAAAACAGGGTATCTCACCGAGGCATGGGGATTACTGAACAGGACTGGGTTGTTTTTACTGGGCACTTGCAGGATACCCTGAATCATTTTCAGGTACCTGATAATGAACAGGCGGACGTGCTGGCGTTTATTGAGGGTACTCGAGCGGATATTATTGACTGAGCTATAATATGATGAACCTGTTTAAAACCAGGCGTGAAAAAATTCGAACCTTAACCAGAAGCAGCTTTTTTCTTTTATTTATTATGGCGCCTTTTCTGGATATATTTCGACTTGATCTGACGCTGGGTCATTTTATTATTTTCGGTAAATCATGGACTCTTGGGCTGAATGCCTTTCAGCAGGGGCAGGGGAGTGCTGTTGAAGCAGCTGTTACATTAATTACTCATGCCTTTTTGCCGGTAATGATTTTTCTGATTATTGCAGGGTTAATTATCTGGAAAATGGGGCGCATATATTGCGGCTGGCTGTGCCCTCATTTTTCTGTGGTAGAAATCTTTAATGAGATGATGTTCAAGTATTTGAATCGTGTCACTCTATGGGAAAAAGCCAGTAAAAAAACCAGGGGGATAGTATCCTGGCTGCTGGTGTTTTTTGCCTGTGCATTAATGGCCTTTGTCTGGGCATTTAGTCTGTTGAGTTATTTGCTGCCGCCCAAAGAGTTAATAGCTGACCTGTTACAGGATGAAATGGGAGCCGGAGCAAGCCGCTTTTTACTGGTAGCCACGATCCTGTTTACAATTGATTTCTTTTTTACTCGTCATCTGTTTTGTAAATATGGTTGTGCAATTGGACTGTTTCAGAGTTTTATCTGGATGGCTAATAGCAAAGCGATGGTGGTCAGTTTTGATAAAATCAGAGCCCGTGAATGTCAGTCCTGTGATCGGGAATGCGACAAAGCCTGTCCAATGCGTTTACATACCCGCAGCATCAAACGAGCCAAATTCACCTGTACTCAGTGCGGCCAATGTCTTAATGCCTGTGACCTGGTTCAAGAAAATAATCCGGATGGGCGTATTATTCACTGGGTAAGCAATGAAAAAGCACAGGCCGTGGACAGAAATGCTGCGGCTTTTGAACTTAAACTCTTAAAAAAAGACCGCTAAATGTTTAACCCGGAAAAATCAGTTGTCATCGACTTAAGTAGTGTCCATTTTCAATGACTTACAGTCGTCAAAAATGAGCGGTACGTCCCTGTACCGCAAGTGTGCATCAATAAACGGATGCACACTAAGTAGTCTTATGTGCTGAATTTAAAGGCTTTTTCAGAATATTTTGACTTCACCCGTAGGTTTGGACCTGCAATATCCCGGCTCTCCAGAACCTCCCCTCATGGGGCCTGTTTCTGGTGATCGTTCTCGCTACGATTCAACTGATTCATTTAGCTTTAACGAACCAGCTTGTTGTGTTCAGGTAATGTGACATTAAGTTCCAGAATAGGGCAGTCATTGTCATTAGTGTCCAGCTGGACGTTGATATCATCGGGCTCAATTTCGACATATTTGCTAATCACCTTGAGAATATCTTCTTTTAACTGGGGCAGGTAATCGGCGCTACCTCGAGTATGTCCGCTGCGCTGATGTGCCACAATGATCTGCAGACGTTCCTTGGCCTGAGAGGCGGTTTTTTTCTTTTCTGTACGAAAGTAATCTAAAATGCCCATTACTTACCTCCGAAAACACGTGAGAAAAAGCCTTTTTTCTCAGTTGACAGGAATCGGTGCCCGACATCTTTACCTAAAAAGCGTTCCACCAGATCGTCATAGGCCTGACCAGCCATACTGTCCTGATCCAGAATAACCGGTGCTCCGGTATTGGATGCCTGTAATACAGACTCTGATTCAGGAATAACCCCCAGCAAAGGAATAGCCAGAATATCGATAATGTCATCGACACTGAGCATTTCACCATCTTCCACGCGTTTAGGTGAATAGCGGGTAATAATAAGATGGGTTTTTACCGGTGCCAGTCCTTCGATAACCCGTCTTGTTTTACTGTCCAGAATACCAAGAATACGATCGGAGTCACGTACCGAGGAAACTTCAGGATTGGTTACAATCAG
>JALVAL010000169.1 GCA_027011205.1 Gammaproteobacteria bacterium | reverse complement strand
TCTCTTTTTAGTTTATCTTTAAGGCATAAAAATAAATGAAACTATTTATGAAAATATGAATTTCATTACCTGATAAGGTTATTTTAGTTTCAAATAATTAATGCTCACTAGTCAGCCAATTTTTTAAAACCTATTAACTAAGGAAGAATCAATGAGTATCATAAAAACATTTTTTTTCGGGGGAACGATGCTGCTGTTGGCCAATACAGTCTTTGCACAACCACGGGTTATTGTTCACGATTTGCGGGGGCAGCAGGAAAAAACGTATGAGGCTATTCCTCAGACATCACCATATCCGCAAAATCAGGGTCGTTATTATACTCAGCATTACCGTCCCAGAACTTTGCCGCTACCTGCAGAGACAAACAAATCACCAGTGCTATTACTGGAAGAGTCAATTAATAAAGTCATTGATTTTCTATCTATGCCTCAACAGGCAAATTTAGAACAGATCACTGATTTTCTAAATCAGGAGATCAGCCCGCATTTTGACTTTAAATATATGGCGCGCTGGGTGGCTGGACGTTACTATAAAACCATGTCTGCACAACAGCAGCAGCAATTTACCCGGATTTTTAAAGAACTTTTTATTACCACTTTTGTGCAGAAGTTAAGTAATTTTCAGAACTATCCCCCGGTAGTGGAAAATTTCCGTTCCCGCCGTACCAGTGACAATGAAGCAATGGCCTCGGCCAGGATTTTACAGGAAAATGGTACGAGTGTTCAGGTGGATTTTAAATTTCTTAAAACCCCGCGAGGCTGGAAGGTAGTTGATGTTCGAGCCAATGGTGTCAGTGCTCTGTTCTACTATAGAAACTTCTTTGCAGAGCAGATTCGTCGTCAAAGACAGAATAACGAAGTTTTTAACTGATTAGTTTCTCATGACAGGCTCATAGATGATGCAACATCCCTTTTCCTGTGGAAGAGGGAATGTTTCCTTGCCCATCTGGCAGCAGCTTGTTACGACATCTATTCTCCGACAGACACCTAGGTATAAACCCTAATTCTAAGTAATGCAATATTAGTTTATTATCCGTTTATGATACACTTCAAATCCAGCTATAGTTTCAATATTTTTTTGCGCCTGATCATTCTTACCATTTTACTGGTAGTGTTAATTTATTTTCAGTTTGATTATATTCAGAACGTCTATCTTAAAAACCAGCTGACCAATACCGGTTATATTATTAACGGTTCTATTCTTGGTTTGTTTCTGCTGGGTATGGCAAAGCAGGTGTCCTCTTTAATATTTTACTGGCGTGAAGAACGAGCGCTGGGTAAATTTATTATAAATCTGCATAGAGAAAACAGTAACCCGGTCAAAGGGGTTTATGAAAAAAGCCTGATAGCGCATCGCTATGTCACTATGAAGGATATTTACCGCCAGCACGCACCGGTTAACCAGAGTGCTCTGGCCGCAACTCTGGTGGCCTCTGAAAGTACTCGCTTAAGCCTGCCGCGCTTTGTATCCAATATTCTTATTTTAACCGGTGTATTTGGTACGATTGTTTCTTTATCCATTGCTCTGATGGGCGCCTCCAGCCTGATGGAAAATAATGGTGTCAGTAGTATGGGACAAGTGATACATGGTATGTCTACAGCATTATCCACAACCACAACAGCCATTGTCTGTTATATGTTTTTTGGTTATTTTTATTTAAAACTGACCGATGTTCAGACCAATTTATTCAGTGCTATTGAGCAAGTGACAACACAACATCTAATGCCCCGTTTTTCACTTCAGAGTGAGAATATGGTTCACCAGCTGGCAGAATTAATTAGCTCTTTACGACATACAGCAGCCAATATGCAATTATCACAACAGCAGTATCTGGAAATGGGCTCTAAAGTTAATGACATTACCACTCAGTTTGATGAACGTGTCAGCGTCATGTCTGAGGATATTAACGACATAAAAGAAATTCTCAGGCTGGGTTTCCGGCTCCCGGAAGACCATCCGCAACACCCGTCTAATCAACCCCCTTCCTAGTTATGAGTCAGCTGCTATGAATGACGGCTTTATTGATTTAAGACAGAATCACCAGCATCTGGTGGAAGATTCATTCTGGCCCTCCTTTACTGACATTATGACCGTTGTGGTTATGATTTTCCTTATTACCACCAGTATTCTGATTGTTAAAAACTGGGAACTGGTAGATGAGTTGAAAACTCGAATTGTGGTTGAGCAAAAAATATCCCAGCGTCTAAAAGCCAGTATGGTGGCGCAGCAAAAAACCTCTCAGGAACTGGAAGTCAGCCTAAACAAGCGCCAGGAAATTATGCACAAATTGCAGGAATCTCTGGAGGCAGAACGCCGTACCACAGAGGTGATTCAAAAGACCTCCATGGAAAAGGCTACTCTGGAAGAGCAGCTGACGCAGACTCAGTCTGAATTGTCCATGATGCGTCTGCAATTAATGCAGGCCAGAGAAAGCGCCTCTGAACGGGATAAGCTGATCCTTGAGCAGGATCAGCAATTAACCCGCTTAAATGATAATAAAAGAAAGCTGGAGCGCACCATTGCGGCCAGAAATACAGAACTGCAACGGGTGCAGCAAAGCCTGAATCAGCTTGAGGCGACAATGCATTCGCTTAAGAGCAAGCTGGAAGTCAAAGCCATTGCCCTGTCTCGAAGAGATCGTGATCTTGAACAGCAGATGACCGTGTTACGGCACAGGGAAGCGGAACTACTGAAACTGGATGAACAAAATCAACAATATCAGGACAGTATCAGTGACTATAAACGTCAGATTGCAGCTGTTCAGCAGCAGCATTCTGTGCTGGAGGGTGATTATGAAAAGCTGGAAGATAAGTATAATAAACTAATAAAGCCGTCTCGTTCAGCAATTGGCAAATATGTCGTAGAAGTGCGTTATGAGAAACTGTCCGGAAAACCGCATATATTGTTTCGTGAATCAGAGAATGCTCCTTATCAGAGCATTTCTGAAGCCACCATGCATAAAAAGCTCAATGCTTTAAAAGCTGAATACAAAGACAAACTGTATGTCAAAATTATTATCCCGGACAATAGTGGCCTGTCTTATAGTGAGGCCTGGACCTTTATGAGCGGGCTGCTGGATAAATATGATTATTATTATCAGGATTAGGAGCTGTTTATAACACCCCCCGTTCAGCCAGAGAGACAATTTCACCCTCACCAATTATCAAATGATCCAGCAAGCGGATATCCACCAGCCCCAGAGCATCTTTTAGACGAATAGTGATGTGTTCATCAGCCTGACTCGGTTCAGCAATGCCGGAGGGATGGTTATGAGCCACTATAATCGCAGCTGCATTGTAAGAGAGTGCTTTTTTTACCACTTCTCTGGGATAGACCGAGGCACCATCGATAGTACCCTGAAATAACTCTTCAAATTTGATAACCTGATGACGATTGTCCAGAAACAGAGCGGCAAATACCTCATGGGGTTTATCTCGTAAACAGCTGCTTAAGTACTGACGGGTATCCTGGGGGCTGTTTATTGCGTCCTGACGGCGAATGGTTTCTGCCAGATAGCGTTGGGACATTTCCAGAACTGCCTGTAATTGCACATATTTGGCGGTACCAACACCTTTAGCCCGGGAAAATTCTTCCAGACTGGCAGCAAATAGATTTCTTAATGAAGAAAATTCATCCAGTAAATTATAAGCCAGATCAATGGCACTCACACCTTTCGTGCCAGTACGTAGAAAAATAGCCAGTAATTCGGCATCACTGAGCGCACTGGCTCCTCTGTGCAGTAATTTTTCTCTGGGACGTTCGGCTTCTGGCCAGTCACTGATAGACATAGCAAATCCTTATGCTGTTAATTGAAAGCCTATAATATACAAAATACAGGTAAAAGTATGAAAGTATTTTCTGACATAGGTCTCTGTTTGAATAATGACTTTAAATTTAAGCTGATTTTTTATTGCGGTAAGTACTTACTAATCGGTAGAATAGTGCTATGACAGTTGTTACAGATAAAAATATTATCCTTGGAGTATGTGGTGGCATAGCGGCTTATAAATCGGCCGAACTGCTGCGTCTGCTGGTAAAACAGGGAGCAAAAGTGCAGGTTATTATGACATCGGCAGCTCTGGATTTTATTGCTCCAATGACTTTTCAGGCATTATCGGGTAATCCGGTACGCAGTGAACTGTTTGATCAGCATGCAGAAGCCGGGATGGGGCATATAGAACTGGCGCGTTGGGCGGATATGATTGTTATTGCCCCTGCTACGGCCAATACTATTGCCAAACTGAGTCAGGGAATGGCTGATAACTTATTGACTACGGTTTGTCTGGCCAGTGCAGCACCATTGATGATTGCGCCAGCCATGAATCGGCAAATGTGGCTTAGTGAAGCCAATCAGGAAAATATTCAGCGCTTTAAAACTCGTCCTCTGGTCTTTCTGAGCGGACCTGCACAAGGTGAACAGGCCTGTGGTGATAACGGCCCTGGACGAATGGAGGAAGTATCGACAATTGTTCAAAATTGCGCTCAGATGTTACAGGACATACAGCAGTTGCAGGTTGAAAAACAGGCTTTATCTGGACTGCTAGACGGTCAGCGGTTATTGATTACTGCGGGGCCAACTATTGAAGATATTGATCCCGTTCGATATATCACCAATCGCAGTAGTGGTAAAATGGGTTTTGCAATTGCAGAGGCAGCGGTTGAAGCTGGAGCAGAAGTTGTTCTGGTTAGCGGGCCGGTAGCCCTGACTGAACCTGAAAGAGTGGAATGTTATCGAGTACACAGCGCTTTGCAAATGCATAAGAAGGTTTTTAATCATCTGGATAAAGTGGATATTTTTATAGCCACTGCGGCGGTGGCAGATTATCGTGTACAGGATATTGAAACCCAGAAAATAAAAAAAACACGGGATAATTTCACTCTGCAGCTGATAAAAAATCCAGATATTCTTGCTGATGTATCTGCATTAGCTGATAAACCTTTTACGGTGGGGTTTGCAGCAGAAACATCCGAGCTGGAAAAATGTGCTCTGGATAAGCTGCAGCGAAAAAATCTGGATATGATTGCCGCCAATAAGGTGGGTATCGATACTGATGGTCAGACTAAAGGTTTTGAGGCTGATATTAATGAGCTGAGTCTTTTTTTTAAAACCCCTGAAGATTTTATTAAACAGAAAGCATTACCGGAGATGTCTAAACGGCAGCTGGCCAGAGAATTAATAAAAGAAATTGCACAACAATATAATTCTAAATAAATCAGTTGAAGCGTAGCGAAAATGATTTATTTAGAATAATAATAACTAATACAAACTAACAGGAAAACAGCACAAATATGAACGAGGTAGATGTCAAAATACTTGACCCCAGGGTGGGTAATGAATTCCCATTACCTGAATATGCCACTGATGGATCTGCAGGAATGGATTTAAGAGCTATACTGGATAAAGATATAGAATTATTACCCGGTGAAACCTTTCTGGTACCGACAGGGCTGGCTATTCATATTGACAATAATAATATGGCGGCCATGATCCTGCCTCGCTCCGGACTAGGACACAAACACGGGATAGTATTAGGCAATCTGGTGGGGCTGATTGATTCTGACTATCAGGGGCAATTATTTGTATCCTGCTGGAACCGGGGGAATATGGCATTTACCATTAAGCCGGGAGAACGGATTGCGCAAATGGTTTTTGTACCCGTTGTTCAGGCACAGTTAAAAATTGTTGAATCATTTGATCAAAGCCAGCGTGGAGAAGGTGGTTTTGGGCACACTGGTAGCCACTAAGTTATTGTTATTTTGAACCCAGATAAATTGAGCGGAACAATTTTATGAGTAACACCAAAGAAAAAATTCAGGAGATGATCCAGAAAGAAAAAGCACAAAAGCGCAAGGCTGAACTGGAAGAACGATATAAGAAAAAAACTAAAAAAGGCAAGAAAGGAAAAACCGGGAAGGTGAAAAAAGATCCCGTTCCTGTTGATTCGGAAAGTAAAAAACGCCTGCGTAATATATTTTTTATAGTCCTGTTTGTAATCTGTTCACTGGGTTTATTTTATATTGCATCGTTATTAAAAACTGAGGTAGAAAATCAGTATCAGGTACAGATTAAGGCTGCAGCAAAAAAAGAAGTGGATAATCTGAAGGAGCAGGTGGAATCCACTATGAGCAATAAGATAGAAAACTTCAATTATATTCTTAAAGATGTTGAATATATTAAGAATTTTAAAAATCCTGAATGGCAAAGTGTATTAAAAACGGAATTAGCTGCTTTATTGGGTTATCAGGCTGTTATTGAAATTATTCCTGATAATTATACCGAGGAAAAGATTATTGATACCGAGGATATGGGCTATGCGGTCCTGGGTTTGCTTAATGAGCTGAAAAATTCTAAAAGACAACAGGATAATGTTTTAAAAATAGAAGAACATCGTGCTAAAACTAAAAATGCGCGGCTGGTGATGGTTCGAAAGGTTGCCTATCAGGATTTAGATTTAAAACGGAATGTTACTATTGGTTATATTTATGCCAGTCTGTCTCCTGTTTTTGTGAAAGAATTAATAAAGGATTTTAAATATTCAACCGGTTATGTTGAACTTATCCAGCGTTTTTCCGGAACATCAACTACTCTGGCCAGAAAAGGAGATGCAGCGCTTAAACAATTACCCCTGTTTGTGGCAAGCAGTATTAAAAATACCCAGTGGCAGTTAAAACTATGGCCAGCGGCACAAACCAGTGAGCTGGGTATTGCCCAGTTATGGCTGCCGCTGCTGACTCTGGTACTGGGAACTATATTCCTGGTTACGGCTATTATTCTACTGATTATATTGCTGGGCAAAACACAAAAAAGTCGTAAACAGGCTCAAGAAGATAGCGCAAGCTCTACGGATCCTTTCCGGAAAATTAAGGTGCAGGATATTGCGGATAGTGGATCGGGTATTACGGTAGATGAAAGTGATGGTGTAGATATAGAGTATATGACAAAAGTTCTGAACAGAATTTTCAGGGCATATGATATTCGTGGTGAATACGGTGAATATATTAATAGTGAAGTCTTTAGACAAATTGCTCTTGGTATTGCCAGGGAAATGAATGAACTGAAGCAGGAGCGGATTGCTGTTGCTCGTGATGGGCGCAATAGCAGTCCTGAACTGCATCGGGTTATGGTTGATACTCTGGTTGCCAGTGGGCTGCAGGTACTGGATATCGGTATGGTTACCAGCCCGGTATTGTATTTTGCCGCTTTGACAAAAACCGATGGTAATGGCCTGATGGTAACAGCCAGTCATAATCCGGCGAACTATAACGGTTTGAAAGTGATGCTAAATGGACATTGTTATAGTCAGGTGCGACTGGAGAAATTAAAACAGCGGATTTTATCACCTGAACAGGGAGGCAGTACTCCAGCTGAAGAGCATAATGCTGTGGGCAGGGTAGAGCAGCTTAATATCATGGAAGAATATATTACTAAAATAACGGCCAATGTTATTCTTGCCCGGCCCATGAATATTGTTATTGATACCGGAAACGGAGTCGCAGGACAGTTTGCAGAAACTATTTTTCAGCAGATGGGATGCCAGGTTACGGCTTTAAATGCACCGGTGGATGGTAATTTTCCGGTGCATGAGCCGGATCCCAGTCGCCCGGAAAATCTAGCGGAATTAATTGACAAAGTGCTGGAAATTAAAGCGGATATTGGTTTTGCATTTGATGGTGACGGCGATCGGATTGGTCTGGTTTCTTCCGGTGGCGATATTATCTGGCCGGATCGAATTTTAATGTTACTGGCCAAGGATGTGCTTTCACGTAACAAGGATGCCACCATACTTTATGATGTTAAATCATCGAACAAGCTGGATAAATTTATTCGTGATCTGGGCGGTAACCCGCAAATGTGTCAGAGTGGTCATTCCTTTATGAAGAGTAAACTAATAGAAACAGGCGCATTGCTGGCTGGAGAAATGAGTGGGCATATCTTTATTAAAGAGCGCTGGTATGGTTTTGATGATGGAATATTTGTAGCGGCCAGAATACTTGAAATTCTATCTATAGATTTAAGAAAATCCCGTCAGGTCTTTGCAGAACTGCCGGACGCATTGAATACTCCGGAAATACTTGTTCCTACACATGATGCCAGCGCTATTATGGAAAAACTGGATGCCAGTAGTGGTCATTTTTCAGGAGGTAACATCATTACTATTGATGGTATTCGTGTAGAGTATTCCGATGGCTGGGGGCTGGTTAGAGGCTCTAATACCAGTGATAATCTGACTCTGCGCTTTGAAGCGGAAAATGAAGCAGCACTACAACGTATTGCCAGTAGTTTTAAAGAAGCTATCCTGGAGGCAGAACCTGGACTGGAGTTTCCATTTTAGAGTAATCGGCCGGTATTTTGATTTGAGCAGTAAGTAATATTAAGAGTTATTGTAACCATTCAGCAGAAATTTATGCTTAGTCCAGGTAACAGATTAGAAAGGCTGTTTTTAACGTCAATCTGACTGAGTAGTTACAAGTTATTAACAGTTATCAAGAGTTTTTATGAGTATAAATCACAGTTCAGCCAGTACTATCGCACATGTTTTAAGTGAGGCATTGCCTTATATTCGAAAATTTCAGGGTCGTACTATTGTCATTAAATATGGCGGCAATGCCATGATTGATGAAAAATTAAAAAACGGCTTTGCAAGAGATATTGTGTTATTGAAACTGGTGGGTCTGAATCCTGTCGTGGTACATGGAGGCGGGCCGCAAATTGGCGATCTGCTTAAACGGGTGGGTAAAGAAAGCCGTTTTGTCGGTGGTATGAGAATTACCGATAAAGAAACCATGGATGTGGTAGAAATGGTACTCGGTGGTCAGGTCAATAAGGAAATTGTGGCTCTGCTTAATTCACATGGTGCCAAGGCTGTGGGTCTGACCGGTAAGGATGGTGCTTTGATCAGTGCAAAAAAAATGCACTTTTCACATCAGTCAAAAGAAATGACTGCACCGGAAATTATTGATATTGGCCATGTAGGAGAAGTGACCAATATTGATACCTCCATTATCGATATGTTAATTCATGGTGATTTTATTCCAGTGATAGCACCGATTGGACTGGGTAAGAATGGAGAATCCTATAATATTAATGCTGATCTGGTGGCAGGAAAACTGGCAGAGGAACTTAATGCCGAAAAATTGATCCTGTTGACCAATATACAGGGTCTGCTGGATAAAAATGAAAAACTATTAACAGGCTTAAATATTAATCGGGTTGACGAATTAATTGCAGACGGTACGATTCATGGTGGAATGCTGCCCAAAATACGCTGTGCTCTGGAAGCAGTACAAAATAATGTCTGTTCTGCACATATTATTGATGGTCGTATTGAGCATGCGGTGATGCTGGAGTTATTTACTGATGAAGGTATTGGTACACTTATTTTTGGTGACTGTCCCAGGGATGATGAGTGAGTAAAGTAGCCAAAATTAATCGTAAGGAGCAGATCCTTCAGGCTCTGGCTCTGGAACTGGAAAGAAATCCCGGTGAACGGATCACCACTGCGGGTCTGGCTCGCGCTGTGGGTGTATCAGAAGCTGCTTTGTACCGCCATTTTCCCAGTAAGGCAAAAATGTTTGAAGCGCTGATTGAATTCAGTGAAGAAAGTGTTTTTGGTCTGATTACAAAAGTGCTGGTGGAACAGGACGGTGTGTTTGCTCAGGTGGAACGGATTATTGCGATTGTGCTGGGCTTTTCGGCAAAAAATCCGGGTATTACTCGAGTGCTGCTGGGGGATGCTTTAATTGGTGAAAATGAACGTCTGCTCAAGCGAACAGACCAGTTTTTTCAAAGAATAGAAACCCAGTTACGACAGGTGTTAAGAGAAGCTGAGCTAAAAGGACAGTTTCATTATCAGGGCAATATAGGCTATTTTGCAGAAATTCTGACCAGTTTTATGGAAGGTCAGTTGAGCCGTTATGTTCGTACTCGTTTTTCCAGACGGCCAGATGAAAACTGGCCATTAAAATGGCTTTTTCTGATGAAGAGTTTAACTGCAGATGCCTGAACTGTTATTTTTTAAATTTATAGGCTATGGATTTAAATTCCGTTAGCAAATCAGCAATTTCTTCGCTTTTGCAGAAATCCTGCCCAATCCGTTCCGGGTTACAACGGATCTGAAATATCAGTTCTTTTTTCGTTTCTGAGGTTCTGGTGTCAAGTAAGGTCAGACTCATGGCAATATCCTGATGTCTGACCGGTATATCAGTCACTACTATTCGATTGGTATGGTAGATAATATCTCTGGTCGAAAATTCTTTGATAAAGTTGGTAGAACGATCCCATAATATGGCGCATTGTTCTTTACTTAAGCAGTTCAGTTTGGCCGCATGTAGTTTTCGTGCCTCACTTGGGGTTGAAAGACTGTGCTTCAGGCGGCTGGATTTGGTGATCATAAAGCGTTCTACATCGTGTGCAAAAACTTTTTTAATTTTTTGTGTTTTTGTCTCTTCAGAACTGATTTGAGCCTGAAGGTTGCGAATTTCATTTCGGCTGGTGTCCAGTTTCTGTGCTAATCGAGCCGAAATCTGTCTGCCGGAGCGTTCGGTATTAGCTGCCTGTCTGACCAGGTTACCAAACTGACGTTTTTTTAATTCGATAGAAGATTGAAGAATTTTCGAGCGGGAATTAATAATATCCAGCTTGGATTTAAGGGAATTTAACAAATCATCAATAGTGAGATAGGTTTTTAACAAGATCTGATCGTATTCCTTTGATTTGCGCTTTTGATCAGCTTCGAGTTTTAATAAATTGGTCAGTTCTTTTTCAGACTGAATTTCTTCTCTGGTTTTGGTCCGTTCTTTAACTTTCCTGGTAATACCCGTTTCATCAATATAGCGGATGCGTTTATTGTAATATTCTCTAGGTACACGATTACCGCACTCCGTTAAGCCATCTGCATTTTTCCAGCATTTTATATAAGAGGTGGTTTCTGCAAGAACAATGGTAGAAGTAAGCAT
>JALVAL010000168.1 GCA_027011205.1 Gammaproteobacteria bacterium | reverse complement strand
GACCCGGTAGCCGGAGGTTTTTATCATATCATCCTTGCGGCTGATAAAATATAAAAAACCGTCTTTATCACGTTTGACAGTATCGCCGGACCAGACAGCCATTTCAGTGAGTACCTTACCTGATAAAGGGCCGGGAATGGGTTTAAAATGCACGGCGGTTTTGTCCGGGGCATTCCAGTAACCCATAGAAACCAGTGAGCCTCTGTGAACCAGTTCTCCGGGTTCATTATCAGCACATTCGCTGCCATCTTCTCTTAACACCATAACTTCGGCATTGGGAATGGCAATACCCATGGAACTTTGATGGCTGTCAATGAACTCAGGAGGGACATAGGTGGAACGGAAGGCTTCTGTCAGGCCATACATTAAATAAGGCTGGCTGTTGGGGAGCCTTTTTCTTAAGGTATTTAAAGTCTCAATCGGCAAAGCACCGCCGGAGTTAGTAAAATAGCGTAATTGTTGAGTATCTTCCGGCCAGTCAAGGTGGGCAATTTGTATCCATAAGGGCGGCACGGCCGCCAGCCCGGTAATTTGATACTTAGCTACCGCTTTAATGACATCCCGGGGGAGTAAATAATCCATTAACACGGTACTGGCCCCCACACTAAAGGCCGTGGTTAACTGACTCAGCCCATAATCAAAACTTAGCGGTAATACCGCCAGTATCCTGTCTTCAGCAGTATTGTTCAGGTATTGTGCAACACTCTGTGCACCAATAATCATATTGCGATGTGACAGTACCACACCTTTGGGTTTTCCGGTGCTGCCGGAGGTGTATAAAATAGCTGCAATATCGGTATCAATATTGGGAATTTCCGGGAAACTATTAGTATCAGAATGTACTTTATCCCAAAATGTTACTTTTATATGCTTAAACGGGAAGCTTATGGGATTTTTAGGCTGATCAACAAGAATAATAGTATGCAAGTCGCTGCATTGCGTCAGGTGCTGTTCAAGCTGTTTGAGTCGGGGACTGCTGGTAACCAGAATTCGCACATTACAGTCATTGAGAATATAGCTGACCTGTTCTGCTTTTAATATGGGGTTAACTGGAACAAAACTGGCACCGGCAGCAGAAGCTGAAAATAAGCTGATAACGGCTTCAGGCTGTTTGGGTAAATAGGTGGCAATGCGCTCAGTGCGCAAAATCCCAAGTTGTAAAAAACCATTGGCAAGTGTACCAATCTCACTGCTGAGAGCCTGATAAGTCAGTGTTTTTGATTTAAAGATCAGAGCTTCTGCGGCAGGAGTCTCTGTTGCTGAGTCAGTAATAAAATGATGTAATAATGTGTGCATCCTAAACTCTGAATTATGCTTTTAAAAAGTACTGTTTTACGGGTTTTTATAGTAACCGAACAAGTTTTGCATTAACAATAACCAATAGCTTTATCAGAGATCCTTAACTGTCCGAGTGTATGTGTCAAAAAATTATACAGTTTATTGATTCTGTGGTAAAAAAAAATTGTTTTATAGGATTAATATTACAAAATGATTACGGTAATATTGCATTCTTTGTATGTTGGCACAATAATTGCTTTTTTAAGTATTCAGCCTTTCGTTTCATTGTCTATCCTAACGAGGGTTGCAAAGAGAGTTGCAAAGAGAGTTGAGGGAAGTATTTTGTTTATAAGTTATGATTCAGCTCCCTCATCCTGACCTTACTCGTAGCGAGAAAGGATTGTTTTGTTTTTAGATAAGAGTTTTCTGGTTCTGTTTATGTTTTGGTTATTAAAAATCTTGTATTCGTATAATCTGCTCACAGTTCTTGTCTTGCTATGCCTGCTTACCTCTGTTCAGGCTTTGCCTTTAAAGGAGAAGATTGATGTCTTTAATGAACAGTTGGATACGACAGGCATAGGTGGTTTTGAAAATTCACACAATAAGACAGATTCATTAATTATCAATGCCTTTAATTCAGATATATCAGCTCCTGCTCAGCAGCAGAAAAATCATTCTGTCCTTTCTGATGAATTGTTAACAGGGGATGGTATTGAGTCTTTACATTATGACAATTATTCTGAGCCTGAATACACCCGCACCAGAACTACAGCCTCTGCTTTCTTTGACAATAAAAGAAAAGTTAACAGTAATAATGATGAGGTGTCCAATGCAACACTGATAAGTGACTCCCTGGTGACACAAGAATTAAAAGAGAAAGTGAAGGACTCAATAGACACAATAAAGCAGGTTAAAGAACTTTTTTTTGTAGACAATTCCATTTCTTATGAAAACAGCGAACAGGAATCCAGTGAACTAATTCAGAGAAATCTGTATTTACAGGAGCAGCAGTTGCAGGATGACAGGGGAATTAACAAGCAGGTTAGTAAAGATAAATACGATACTGCCATTTTTAGAGAGTTTATTTCCAGAGTGCTGAGTTTTATTTTATATGCGTTAATAGGCTTTATTTTTATGAAACTGATTTTGATGTTTATTGCCTGGCAGAGAAAACTTAATCGATATTAACTAAAAGGAATATAGAGAGAATATCAATGCAATCTTCACATGAAGACCGACGAAAAAATGACCGGGATAGTTCCTTTCCACTGATAGATAGTGAAGGCCGTCAAGTACTGTCTGAGCGAAGAAGTGGTAAAGATCGAAGAAAAAATAAGCGTCAATACGAAGTGGCCACTGAGATCCTCAATAGTATTCATTAGGGGCTGGTGTCATTTAGACGTATAATAGGCAGCTTGTTTTATTTTAGGGATTATCCTTGATAATGATGGACTGTCTGTCGAATTCTGCAGTTTTTACTTATGCACCTTGATCGGTTTGTTTTAACCTTTGGTCGGGCCATGCGGGAAAAGTATGGTTATAAGGTGCACAAGCTCGCTATAGATGCTCAGTTTACCTGCCCTAACCGGGATGGCACCAGGGGGATTGGCGGTTGCACCTTCTGTAATAATATTTCTTTTAGCCCCAATGTCAGAAAACCTCCCGGGGTCGATGAGCAGCTTGAAGCCGGGCGCAGGGTTATCCTTAAGCGCACTGGAGCCCGGCATTATCTGGCCTATTTTCAGGCCTATACTAATACCTATGCAGATATTGAATATTTAAAAGCACTTTATGACAACGCGCTTAGGCATAAGGATGTTATTGGTTTGTCTATTGGCACCCGGCCGGATTGTGTTCCAGACAAAGTACTGGAATTACTGGCTCAGTATCAGGAGCAGGGTTTTGAGATCTGGCTGGAACTGGGTTTGCAGTCCAGTTTTGATGCTACTCTTAAAGAAGTCAATCGGGGCCATGGTTTTGCGGAGTATCTGGATGCTATAAAACGGGCTCATGCTTATAATTTACAGGTGTGCACCCATTTAATTGTCGGCCTGCCAACAGAAACTGCCCGGCATAGTATAATGACAATGCTCAGGGTTCTGGAAACACAGCCGGCAGGTATCAAAATACACCCTTTGCATATTGTTAAAGGTACGCAGCTGGCCAGACAGTTAAAACAGGGACATTATCAGCCACTGAGTATGGATGAATATGTGGATACGGTCGTCGAAATGGTGAATATGGCACCGGATACTATGATCTTTCATCGCTTAACCGGGACGGCATCAGAAAATATTTTACTGGCTCCCCAATGGTGTAGTAAAAAATGGCAGGTATTAAATCAGATCACAGAAAAACTGAAGAAAACTAAAATGATAACAATATGACAATAGTTAAAAATCCCAAACCTAAAATACGTAAAGCTGAAATTGAGGACTTTGATAAGGTATATCCTCTTTTGCAGAAGATGAATAATGCTTGTTTAAGCCGGGATGACTGGCATCGTTTATTTGAGAATCACTGGCAAATGGAGGGTTTTTCCCCTGGTATCGTACTGGAAACTGAGCATGAAATCGTCGGTTATATTGGCACTATTTATAGCATCCAGAAACTGGATGGCAAAGAACAGATTTTTTGTAATCTCACTACCTGGATAGTACAGGAAGACTTTCGCAGTCACAGCTTTATGATGATTCTATCGCTGGTGCGAAATAAGAATATTGTTCTGACCAGTTTTAGTTCTAATAATGTTACCTATGAAGTATATAAAAAACTGGGTTTTAAGGATGGCAATAAAACTAAGCGTCTGGTATATCCATGGCCGTCTTTGTGCGCCAGACAATATACTTTGCTTACTGATATTCAGGACATAGAGCAGAATCTCAACTCTGAGAACCGAAAAGTTTTTGATGATCATAAGGCCTTTGGCAATACTTATATTTTGATTCAGCATAAAGACCAGCAATGTTTGCTAATGGCGGTAAGGCATAAAATAATCTTTAAGCTCTATTACGCCAGTGACCGGGATTTTATGTGTCAACATTTTAAACACTTTAGAAATAAATTAATGTTACAGTACAAGGTTAAAAAAATGCAGGTTGATGAACATCTGCTTAAAGGCCGTTTTGTATGGTTTTCTCGCAGGGTAAACTGGGGCAATCCGTATCAATATAAAACCACGATGGAAAGCCTGCCATCCCCTTCCCCTGAATATTCTGAAATTTTCTTATTAAATATGTAAAGCGGATTCTGTCCTTTTGATTAATAAAGCAAAAAAAATAAAACTGGTCATTTTTGATGTTGATGGGGTTCTGACGGACGGTATGATGAACTATGGTCCCGAGGGTGAGCTTTTTAAACAGTTTAATGTTAAAGATGGAGTGGGTATTAAGTTGCTGCAGCAACAGGGTATTGATGTTGCGGTTATTACCGCCAAACAGTCCGCAGCTCTGTCTCAGAGAATGAAAGACCTGACAGTACGCTATTTCTATCCGGGCTGTAGTGATAAACTCAGTGCTTATCAACAGCTGCTGGCTCAATTATCCTTAAACCATGAGCAGGTCGCCTATGTGGGTGATGATGTGATTGATCTGGCGGTAATGGATACCGTCGGTCTGTCGATTGCGGTAAAAGATGCCCATGCTTTTGTTAAGCATAGGGCTGATTATATTAGCCATACTCTGGGCGGACATGGGGTTGCCAGAGAAGTGGCGGATCTGGTTCTTGCTGCCCAGTTTGATTTAAATGAGCTGTATACCCAAATGGCACAGGGCCACAGCGGGAAGCTTGTCCAGTAGGGACGTTCTATATGAATAATAAATTTAAAATTGTCATACCTGCCCGCTATGCTTCATCCCGTTTACCGGGTAAGCCGTTACGGGACATTGCCGGTAAGCCGATGATTCAGCATACTTATGAACGGGCCAGCCAGAGTCAGGCAGAAGATGTGTATATTGCGACCGATGATCAACGTATTGTCGATGTTGCACTAAAATTTACCGATAAAATTATTTTAACTTCAGCAGAGCATAGTTCAGGTACTGAACGCCTGGCAGAAGTCGTTGAGCAGCAGCAATGGGATGATAAAACCATTATTGTTAATGTGCAGGGGGATGAACCCCTGGTGTCGCCGCAGCATATAGAATTAGTGGCGGCCGCTCTGGAACAGAATCTGCAGGCCGGACTGGCTACTTTAGCGACACCGCTTGAGCTGGAAAGTGAAGTGTTTGATCCGAATATTGTTAAAGTGGTTATGGATGCCCGAGGAAATGCCCTGTATTTTTCCCGGGCGGCCATTCCCTGGTCCAGAGAGGCTTTTACTGAGACTACGGCTCATAACATCAGCAAGCTGCCTCAGGGCTCTCAGTCTCAGGAACATGGCTGGTTTCGGCATATTGGTATGTATGCTTATCGTGCGGATACTTTAAAACAATATATGAGCATGTCTGCCTGTATGCTGGAACAGACTGAATCACTGGAACAATTGCGTATTCTCTACCACGGCATAAAGATCCATGTCACTCTGGTTCATGATCAGCCGGGACATGGGGTGGATGTGGAAGCAGATATTGCCAAAGTTGAAAAATTTCTGAGCAATAAATAAACCCTCTCCAGGGAACCAGGCAGATTATATGAATAATACAAAAGAACCATCCTCAATCCTGACCATTGCCAAAGAATCCTTAACAGAACAATCTAAAGCGCTGGTGCGTATGGCAGATGAACTGGGTGAAGAATTTGAAAATGCAGTTGAACTTATCCTGCAGACCACAGGTCGTGTAGTTGTCTGCGGGATGGGAAAATCTGGTCTGGTGGGCAAAAAAATAACTGCCACCTTTGCATCCACCGGCACCCCAAGTTTTTTTATGCATCCTGCTGAAGCCTTTCACGGGGATCTGGGAATGCTGGCTCGAGAAGATTTACTGATTTTAATTTCCTATAGTGGAGAAACAGAAGAAATACTCAATCTGCTGCCGTCGGTTAAGCATTTTGGTAATAAAATTATTTCTCTTGTAGGAAATATCCAATCTACAATGGCAAAACACTCTGATATAGTTCTTAACATCAAGGTTGAAAGGGAGGTGTGTCCTAATAATCTGGCACCGACCACATCCACAATGGCTACCATGGGAATGGGAGATGCACTGGCCGTTGCGCTGATTAAGATGCGCGGCTTTCAGGCGGCAGATTTTGCCCGCTATCATCCCGGCGGCAGCCTGGGGCGGCGTTTACTAACCCGTGTAAAGGATGTTATGCATACCAGAAATCTGCCCTCTATCTGTGCTGATGTGACGTTAAAAGATGCGCTCTTAACCATTAGTGAGGGTCGCCTTGGGCTGGTGGTTATTGTTGAGCAGGGGCGGGTAAAAGGAATTGTAACAGATGGAGACTTGCGGCGTGCACTGGTAAACCGGGTGGATATTAATCGCTCAGAAATCGGCGCTATTATGTCGGAAAGTCCGGTTACCATTGCACCGGATATGATGCTGGCAGACGCGGAAACACTTATGCTGGAGAAAAAAATCAAAGCCCTGATTGTAGCGGATCAGAATCTTCAGATGCTGGGTATTCTGGAAATTTTTGACCGTTAATAAAAGGGATACAAAATGTCAGTTTTTTTTACATTTTAGATTGCAAATAATATTTAATTGATTTAACTTATTGATATAGAACAAAAATAATATTGTGGCTTAATATTTGCCTATATATTAGAAAATAATAAAGTATTAGCACAAAATGAGGTATTAAGTGATGCTAAAAAATAAATTCTTTTTATCTGCCGTATTGGCAATGGCTGTTCCTATGACTGCACAATCTGCAGTATTAATTGACGGTGGTCATAACTGGGATATTAGTAGTGATAACTGGACGCCCAATGCGGGTTCTAATATTGCTTATGTTATTGATGACTGGGATCCTGATGTGAGTGGCGCAAATCCTGCTTATAACAATACCCCTTATACAAATGGTCGTCCAGGCGGTGGTCAGGCTTATGATGCGGAAGCAATGTATATCGAACTGGAAGGGACAACTTTATATGTTGCCATTAAGACGGGCTTGTCGCCCAATAACTCGAGCTGGAAAGCCGGAGACATTTTTTTTGATTTAAATGGTGATGTCGCTTCTACTTCTTACCGGTCAGTTTCAAATGATGGTAGTACGGGTTCCTATGCTGCAGATGATCATGGTGTTATTGAAGCAACATCAGGTAATGGTTATGAATATGGATTAGTCAGTGTAGCTCATGATGCCAATGCACCATTTACTGATGGCAACAGCTGGGCGGCAGGTGATCTGTACGATCTAAATCGCTGGAATCTGGCTGGTGTTAGTGCACATGAAGATAATGATCATCCTGTCTCTGGTAATCAGGGAAGTCTGAGCAATTCAAATACCCTGATGTATGGCAATGAGTCAGGTGGTACGGGTCATTATGTAATTGAAGCTTCCATCAGCCTGGTGGATGGTTCTGGAAATTATAATGCCTTTGGTAATAGCTTAATTGCCAGTATTGATAATGCTGCTGATATAAATGTCCACTGGAACCCACTGTGTAATAATGACTGGATTCAGTTTACCGGTAATCTGACGGGTGGCGGTGGTGGCTATAATCAGGTATCAGAGCCAATGCCTTTAGCTCTAATGGCCCTGGGTTTTATTGGAATGGCAGCCAGAAAGAGAAACCAGAAAGTATAAATTAAAACTTATTTCAGGTAGTTATAAAAAAGCTCCGGAGTTATTCAACGGGGCTTTTTTTGTTTAAGATCCAGGAGAATATATAGGGACCGATGGTCAGTATTTCTTACAGTGATTCCAGTAATGCCTTAGCGTCCTTGCGTGCTGTAAATTGACCTGCTACGGGTACAATCATATTCAACTGATTTCGGGCTTCTTTCTTCCTGCCGTTTTTTACCAGTGCTGCAGCATAATGATACCGGATATCAAAATCTGCCGGGTTGGCGGTAATAGCCTGTTTTAACATTTTTAATGCTCGTTGCTCTTCATTGTTCTGCAATAGTAACCAGCCAAGAGTATCCAGTACGGCACCATTGTCAGGATCACGAGAATAAGCGATTTCTGCGTATTCGAGACTGCGCGGATTATTGAGTTTGGCGTATATCAGAGCCAGATTATTAATGGCTGAGACATGATCAGGTTCCTGCTGAATAAGGAGTTCGTAGTGTTGTCTGGCTTTTTCAAACATGCCGTTTTGATGATACAAAATGGCTAGTGTCATGCGGATTTTTGTGTTATCAGGGTGTGTTATTAACCAGCTTTCAAAGGTTTCAATGGCTTTATCCAGATTGCCTGTCATGGCATAGGTACGGGCAATTTTATTAACCAGCAGATAATTGTTGTTTTGCAGGGCCAGGCCTTCCTTATAAATTTTAATGGCTTCTTCTGGTTGTTTCTTAAGTAGTAATACATTACCCAGTGTTTCATGGGCAATTTGTGATTTAGGGTGTAGTTTTATCAGTTCCCTGGCCTGGTCCAGAGCGGTCTGGTATTGCTTTGCTCCTAATTCCAGCTCAATTAATGCGCTTCGAGCAATCAGGTGATCAGGTTGTAATTGCAGTACTTTTAAAAAACTTTTGCGGGCATTATTATAATCTTTCCACAGATACTGAGCACTGCCCAGCCAGTACCAGGCCTGAGTGGATTCAGGGTTTATTTTAGTGATTTTTTTATAATTGCGAATGGCCTGTGAAAAGTTTTTAAGCTGTAGCAGATTGGCCGCATTAATTTTTAAAAAGGTGATGTTTTCCGGTTGAATTTCAACCAGCTCAGCAGAATATTTAAGTGCCTGATCAAATTGTTTTTTGCTTTGATAGTAATTATTAAGCAGCAGGCGAGAGCGGACAGAGGTGTTATTGGCACGCCGGGCTTTATGCAGCCAGGTCAGCATCTCTTTTTCATTGTTCTCTATCAGACTGATTCTGGCCATATCCAGCATGGCGGTTTCGTTACTGCTGTCTTTGCTCAGGATACGTTGATATTCGCGTTTTGAGCTGGCAATATCTTTTTGCTGTAAAGACAGTCGTGCCAGAGCAATGCGTGCAGGCAGATAAGAAGAATTGATTTTAAGTGCTTTATTTAAGCTTTGGCGAGCCAAAGCTGGCTTTCCTGTCAGTTGATAAGCCTGAGCAAGCAGTTTATATAATTCAAGGTTTTTAGGTTCTTTTGCCTGATATGACTTAAGTAAAGCAGTGGCGGTGTCAAAGTCCTTTCTTTTAAACAGCAGTAGAATCTTGGGTAAACCAATTGCCTGGAATTGTTCAAAGTTCTCATCTTTTAAAGTCAGTGCCTCAGAATCACCGGATAAGGCATTATTCAGGCGTTGTTGAGTGAGTAACAGGGTATTATCAGGGGCTAAACGGACAGCTTTATCCAGATAGTACTGGCTTTTTTCCTGATTACCGACCAGTCTGTAGGCTGTACTCAATAGCGAAAATAGTGAATAGTCATTGGTGTTTTCATAAGGTTTGAGCAGTGTAATGACCTGGGACCCCTGATTTCGTTTTAGAAACACAGCGGATAACATTTTTCGGGCACCCAGATCATCCGGAGCTATGTCAAGATATTCCCTTAGCTTCTGTTCAGCCAGATCCAGTTTTCCTAACTGGTAATAAACAGAGCCAGCAACCAGTAAAATGCCTTTATAATTACGGTTGTTTTTTTCAATAATTTTAATAGCCTGCTGGGCCTGAGCATAGTTTTTTAAATGGTAGGCAATAATGGCCTGTAAATGATTGCCGGTTTCATGCTCTGCATCAACTGATAATAATTGTTTAACGCTCTTATCTGCTTCCTCATATTTTCCCTCTCCAATCAAAGAAGTGATGGTACCAATCCAGGCCGCAGTATTACCAGGCTGGATAGCAGTGGTGGCTTTGAATATTTCCAGGGCTTTATCGTATTGCTGCTGCTCTCGATAAAGGTTGCCCATGAGTAGCAGAACATCAGCGTTATCCGGATGTTGTTTATACAGTTCTTCAATCAGCACTTTGGCCTGTTTTTGTTTGTTGTCCAGAGTATAAAGACGTGCCAGACCTGTTTTTACTTCAAGTGTATCTGGAGCCAGGCGTGCGCCCCTTAAAAAGAAACTGCGGGCTTTGTGTATATTACCCTGATTAAGCCAGGCCTGGCCCTGTAAAGCACGAATCCGGCCAATATCATCGGGATTAATATTGAGTACAGCATTAATTTGTGAGGTAACTTCTTTAAACTTGCCCTGAATTAACTGAGATTTAATTTTAAGTAATTGGGTATCTTTGGGTGTTGCACCCAGATAGGAAGCCTTATCCAGTTCAATTTCAGCCTGAGCTCCCATGCCACGCTGGATATAGAGTTTAGTCAAAGTCAGGTGGACAGCAATGTTGTCAGGGTTTTTCTGAACAGCCTTTTTCAGATGAATCAGGGCTTCATTAAATTTACCTTTTTGCTGGGCCTGCCGGGCACTATTAAGGTCATCATCTACGGACTCAGCCTGCAGGATTAAAGGAGAGCTGAAAAACAGGATGAAAACAATAAAGGATATACGCATAAAATTAAATTTCCTGAATAAAAACGGTCAATACACCAGGGACTGTTGCTCTTAAGATTAACAGTCCCTGGTGTATTATCTTTCTGCTCCGTCTAGTAAAATAACAGGAGTAGATAAAAAATATGAATTTTACAAATAACTCTGTACTACTTAAGTTTAGCAGAAAAATAGCTGAC
>JALVAL010000167.1 GCA_027011205.1 Gammaproteobacteria bacterium | reverse complement strand
GGGTATGCACAGATTGAAGCATGATAAGTTCTTTATTGATATTTATTTTTTCATAGTCGCGCAGCATCTCCTCCATCTGATTTTTCATTCTTAAATTGGCGCGAACATGAGATAGAATATTGGTTAATTTTTTTTCAAATCTCTGATCAGGGAGTTGCTCCAGTTCAGCAATTTTATTTTCCAGAAGGTGCTTTTTATCTTGCTGGGGAAAAATATTGTAATCCAGTAATACACCGAACAGATGATTGATTTTAAAACGCAGATCATCAGGATCATTCCGGCTAAGGCTAATTTGTCTGCTCAGTTCATTTATAGCTGTGGGTAAATATTGCAGGGTGTTTTTGATACTGGATGACAGTGCTTTAATACGTTCCAGCTGCTGTTCTTTTTTGGTACTGTGCTTGATATACTGTGCCAGTATGGTTCTAAACTGGGTTACTTCACTGAAAAATTTAGAGCTCAGCTCAGAGACCTTTTTTTGCAGTATACCAATTTTGGAACTGGACTGAGCCAGGGTATCATAGTTTGACAGATAGAAAGACAGGTTGAGCAGTAAATCTTTATCAATACGTGAATCCAGTTCCTTCAGCTGTTCCAGATTCTGTTGTATCAGATCGTATTCCTGTAGTTGTTGATTGCGTTGGTATAGAACAGAAACCACACTGACAGTGATAACAAAAAACAATAAATAGGTGATCAGGGCATACTGTTCTTTTTTCATAAGGTTTATTCAGTTGCCGGTAGAGTAAGCTCCTTATGCTTACCTACTAATGTTTTTAAAAAAGCGATCACTAATTGTACCTCTGCAGAAGAAATTTCCCGGCCTAACTGATAGTGGGCCATTTTATTAATTGCAGACTCAAGTGTTTTGACTGAGCCATCATGAAAATAAGGAGCGGTCAGTACGGCCAGTCGTAAACTGGGGACTTTAAAAGTGTATTTATCATACTCATCCTTAGTGACATTGTAACGTCCAAGATCAGTTTCTGTAATGGCAGTGCCTCGCTCGGAAAAGTAATCGGCCATAATGCCCATTTTTTGATACATATTACCACCGATATTAGCTCCCTGATGACAGGCTGAGCAGCCATAGGATTTAAAAATGGCATAACCCTTTTTTGCCTGTTGGGATATGGCTTTATTATCGCTGGCCAGGTAGCGATCAAATGGTGCATTTAAAGTGGTGAGCGATTTTTCAAACTCTGCAATGCTGTTGATCAGGTTTCTGGCTTTCAGTTCGCCATTATAAATACTCTGGTATTGTCTTATAAAATTATTGTCCAGGCTTAATTTCTGAATAATTTCCGGCCAGCTGGAGGCCATTTCAAGAGGATTTTCTACCGGGCCGCTAACCTGTTCTGTCAGATTATGGGCGCGACCATCCCAGAACTGGGCAAGATTAAGATGGGTGTTATAAACCGTTGGAGCATTGATTTTCCCTGTGACTCTGCCAACACCTGTAGAGAAACGTTGATTATCCGTGCCGCCTTTTTTCAGATGATGGCAGCTGGCACAGCTGATGGAATTGTCTCTGGACAGGCGTGGGTTAAAAAACAGACTGCGGCCCAGTTTTATTTTTTTTGGGTCAAGTGGTTCATGTGAGTACAGTGGCTGAATGGGTTCGTTGGACAGAGCCTCAGAGGGAATTAAACGGGTATGACTGGCAAAAACAGCGGTAGAAAACGTCAGCAGAGATATACTGAACAGCAGGACTGAAAGTTCTAAGTGTTGTTTGCCTGGTTGATGTTTGTACACTAAATGCATTGATTTTCCAGATAAATTTATCATCCCTCAATAATAAATTATAGTTGATAATCTGAAAAAAACCTGTTTACAGGTATAAAAAACGGCTATTTAGCCTGCACCTCGCAAGGTCTCGTCCTTAAGGTTGAGGATAGCAGAAGTGACAACTATTTCCAAAAAAACTCGTCTTTTAAGGCGAGGTGCTGGGTTTATCTGGTGAGAGACATAAACAGCTGAGGCAGTTTTTCAGGCAGTTTTTCTACATGATCAATAACCGTATAATTATTTTTGCCAAAAATATCGCCGATATATTCATCGGCTTTTTTATCCAGACTGATGCAATGGGTATGGATATTTTTACTGGATAATTCTTCAACTGCCTTGCGGGTGTCTTCAATCAGCAATTTGTCATCATCCACATCAATATCAGAAGGTTCACCATCAGTCAGGATCAGCAGTAATTTCTTGTCAGCTGGCTGGTTTTCCAGATAATGGGCGGCATGACGAATAGGAGCGCCCATGCGGGTAGAATAACCGGCTTCCATGGCAGACAGACGGGCTTTGACATCATCATCCCAGTGTTCACTATAGCCTTTAATATGCAGATAACGGACATTATGACGGGTGTCAGAATGGAAGCCGGCAATGGCAAAGGGATCACTTAACTGTTCAATCGTCAGAGCCAGTAATGACACCGCCTCACGACTGAGTTCCAGCAGCGACAGTTCACAGCCTTCCGGTACATCATGTAAGGAGGCTGACAGATCGAGCAATAACATAACGGCAATGTCCCGCCCATCATTACGATGACTCATATTAATGCGTGGGTCTGGGGTATGGCCGCTTTTGAAGTCAATTAATGAACGAATGGCGACATCCAGATCCAGCTCTGAGCCGTCTTCCTGGTAGCGGATACGGACCATTTGCTGGGGTTTTAATAATTCCAGTAGTTTTTTCAGTCGTTTGGCCAGGGCATCGTGTTTGGCCAGGATCTGGTCAATTATCTGCGGATTACCTTTATAATGCAGTTTTTCATACAGGCTGACCCAGTCAGGGCGATAGGTCTTGGTATTATAATCCCATTCAGGGTAATGGCGTGGCGGCAGTTTGTCTGTCTCGTGTTCATCCCGCTCAAACTGTTTTTTATCATCAAAGTCTTCTTCTTCATCGCCTTCTTCAATGAATTTCCACATATGCCGGTTATCATCACGATAATCCACTTCTGTGTGTTCGAAAATAACATTAGGGAAAGAATCACTGGCCTGCTTGGTTCGGGCAATAAATGAAATGCCCAGCTGTACCATGTCTTTAGTCGTGGTGTTAGCGGTTTCCATTGTTTTATGGAAACGACCGATAAAGTCATTAATATCGGCATTTTTATAGCCGTGGTCTAGATCCAGCAATCCCCTGGATAATATGGCCAGTCGGTAACGCAGACAGGATGTTTTTTCGGCATTACAAAAACCTTCCGGCGGAACAGGGTGCAGAGTCTTAAAGATTCGATGCAGCCCGGGATATTGCTGCATACTCAGGTACTCAACCCGGGCATCTTCAAAAATTTCAATGGCAATACGTTGAAAGGGGCTGAAGTTATCAGCAAAGACGGCTTCAGTCCAGCGACGATGGGCGGCAATATGAGCTATCGTCGCGCGATAGCGATCAATGCCTCTAATGCCGTCTTTATCATCATAAACATCAGGCACACGAATACCCAGACTGTCATAATAAGGAATGGGTTTGCGCAGTTCGTCCCAGCCCATGGAATAGGGTACAAAATGATCGCTGTCTTGCCACAGGCCTTTCAGATACAGGTTTAATTTGCGCTCATTATCAGAAAATAAAGTACCATGACGTTCGCGTTGTAATACTGCGCGACTGTCTGCTGACTGCAGGCTGAAATAATCTTTCTGGCGTTCAGGGTGGTTACGGTAATTACTGGCGCCATAGTCAACCCAGTTGCGTAAACCTTCAATGGGTAACTGGTTAAGCAGATAAGGAGCCTGGTTAAGAAATTCAGGCAGTCCGTCACTGGGTATGGTATCTATATGCCCATGAATTGAGCGGGTGGTGTTTTTCATCATATCAAATACTATGTCGATATAATGCTGTAATTGCTCAGTACTGCCCAGACGGCGAGCTGCTTCGGGTAAGGACTGTAAAAACGGCAGAATAGATTTACCATTGGGCGTACGGGACAGATCCCAGACACATTTTGAAATAACATTGAGCATGCTTTCATCGCTGTGCTGAACGATCTGGGGCAGTTCTTCCATATACACCAGTACCGGCTCAAAACCACGGCCAATCATACAGACCAGCGAGGCACCGGAAAGGAAATCTTTTACACCCTGTTCACTGAAAGTAAGTAATGCTTCTTCCAGACAGTCATCAAAAACATCATCAATCTGTTCAAAACTGCATTTTAACTGGACGCGATAGCTTTCCAGTTTGGTCATGGTTTCGGTATCAGTCATTACTGTGCTCACTGCTTTTTAAATAATTCCGGTATCTGGATTATTTGGTGTTTCTTTAAAAACCGTATCAGGTCTCTGTGGCGTCCTGCTGCAGACGCCGTGCCTTTAGAAACATTCCTGTTTCTGAAACTTCATCAGGACGCCACAGAGGCCTGATACTCAGTACGAATTTAATCGCTCACTGAGTCATAATAATAAAAATCAGGCAAAAACACTGTCAATCGCATGATCCAGAGTATCACGGATATCAATATCATCGGTAATAGGACGAACCAGAGCCATACGACAGGCGGATTTTGCTTCAATACCCTTGTTCATCAGGTTGGCGGCATAAACCAGCAGGCGGGTTGAAATACCTTCGTCCAGACCATGTCCTTTCAGGTTACGGGCGGCATGGGCAATTTTAACCAGTTTATTCGCGGTATCTGCATCAATACCAGCTTCTTTTTCCACAATACTGGTTTCTACAGAAGCGATTGGGTAATCAAATTCCAGAGCAGAAAAACGCTGTTTGGTGGACTGTTTCAAATCCTTCATCAGGCTTTGATAACCGGGGTTATAGGAAATAACCAGCTGAAAATCTGGATGAGCTTCAACCATTTCGCCTTTTTTATCCAGCGGCAGATTACGACGATGGTCAGTCAGAGGATGGATAACCACGGTGGTATCCTGACGGGCTTCAACCACTTCGTCCAGATAGCAGATAGCACCAATACGGGCGGCAGTGGTCAGAGGACCGTCTACCCAGCGGGTGCCATTGGCATCGAGCAGGTATCGACCGACCAGATCGGAGGCCGTCATATCTTCATTACAGGCTACCGTAATAAGCGGTTTGCCCAGTTTCCAGGCCATATGTTCAATAAAGCGGGATTTACCACAACCGGTAGGTCCCTTGATCATGACGGGCAGACGGGCATCATAGGCTGCCTGGTATAATGAAACTTCGTCTTGCTGTGACTTGTAAAAGGGTTCAGTGGTTATTTTATATTGTTCAATATCTTGATCGCTCATGGTGTTTTCCTGATGGCCAGTTTTATTGCCGAATGGGTTTTTAAAAATCAATTTGGCAATAACACTGAATTTATAGTGTTTTTAATGTTTATAGACAACAAAGCCTCTGAAAACAGAGGCTTTGTCAGCTTTAATTAAGCAGTCATTAAGAATGAAAACATTCTTATTTATGAACACCTAACTTGTCTCTCCAGCCCGGGAAGATTGAATCGGCATCGTGTTCGAATGATTCGAAGGCACGGGCAAATTCTTTATGCTCTTTAGCGTACTCAATTGGGTCGGCACCTTCTGTCCAGCAGTTGTATGCCTGACGTAGAGAAATCGCACCTGCAGCAGGGCTGTCGATATGACCATAAGCACCACCACCGGCAGTGTTAATAACATTGCCATGACCCAGGTTCTCAAAGAAGCCTGGCAGACGCAGTGCATTCATACCACCGGAAATAATTGGAGTAGTGGCTTTCATGCCATACCATTCCTGATGGTAGAACGGACCGGTACAGCTGTCACGTTCAATCATATAGGCAATAATGGTATCGTCCTGAGAACCTTCCATTTTACCATAACCCATAGTACCTACGTGGATACCGGAAGCACCCATCAGGCGAGACATCTTGGCCAGGATATAAGCGGTATAACCACGCTTGGAAGAAGGAGAGGTAATCATACCATGACCGGCACGATGATAATGCAGGAACTGGTTAGGATACTGGCGACGGGCCGTAGTAACCATGCCTGGGCCACCTACAAAACCATCAACCAGGAATGCCAGACGGGGTGCATCTTCACCAAATACTTCTAATCCATAGTCAGCACGGGCACACATTTCATGGTAATCGTCTGCAGTGATGTTCAGGGAGAACAATTTGGCTTCGCCGGTTTCATCCTGTGCACGTTTCATCGCATCGTGTACTAGGGGTAATACTTTTTTGATGGGGCAGAAAACCTGGTTACCCTGAGGCTCATCATTTTTAATGAAGTCACCACCCAGCCAGAACTGGTATGCCGCTTCGGCAAAAGGCTCAGGACGCAGACCTAATTTAGGCTTGATAATAGTACCGGCAATATAACCACCATTTTCAACTGGACGACCTAATAAGCGCCACATGTCAGAAATATTCATCATTGGACCGTCAAACAGGTTTAACATCTTGGGTGGAACATAAAAATCCTGCATTTGAGAATTTTTAATATCACCCATGCCCTGGTTATTACCAATAGCCAGAGTCAGGAAAGAAACGATCATGGCACGACCATCAATAACATTGCGGTCAAATAATTCGTTCGGGTAGGCAATTTTCATAATGCCTTTAGCTTCATCAATTTCATAAACTAAAGCATCAACACCTTTGGTGAAGTCATCAGTGGTCGAGACTTCAACATTGGTACCGGTAGAGGATTCTGCCGCAAAGTGAGCCGCGGCTTCCAGATAACCATGGCCTTCAGCAGGTTCCATAGTATAAGCAACCAGGATGTGATTGCCGCCAGCTAATAATTCGTCTTCATTCAGACTTAAATCGGAGTAACGATTTGTTTGGTCTAATAATGCCATTATCCGTTTCCTTTAATTAGGGTTAAAAATTCTTTTTACAGGACATTTAAAAAAATCCCTGCAAACTGTGTAGGGAAATATAATTTAAATAAGGTATAAAGTAAATCTTTATTTCTTGATTGTTATCATAAGTTATTACTTATGATAAGATGGATTTTTTAGCAAAATCATGGAAAATATAACGTATGAATCTGACTTTTCGCCAGCTTAAAGTATTTGAAATGGTAGCTCAACACCTGAACTATACCCGTGCCGCAAAAGAACTGCACCTGTCCCAGCCGGCAGTATCCATGCAGATTAAGCAGCTGGAAGAGCAGGCTAATACGCCGTTAATAGAAAAGCTGGGCAAAAAGCTTTATCTGACGGAAGTCGGGCAGGAAATGTATAACTACGCCCGTAGCACACTGCAGCAATTGCTGGATCTGGAAGAAACCATCAGTCAGATGAAAAGTCTGCATAAAGGGCATTTAAAGCTGGCAGTAGCCAGTACTGCGAATCATTTTGTGATCCGAATGCTGGCTCGGTTTGCAAAAGTGTATCCTAAAATCAGTATCAGTCTGGATGTGACAAATCGAAGTTCATTGCTGGAATTACTGGAAAAAAACGAATGCGACCTGGTGGTGATGGGGCGGCCGCCGGAAGGACATAATCTGACCTCCAGACCTTTTCTGGAAAATCCTCTGGTGGTGGTAGCCCATCCTGAACATTATCTGGTTCGGGACAAACTGGTGAGCTTAAAAGAACTGTCCAGAGAAGAGTTTGTGATCCGGGAGCAGGGTTCAGGTACCCGCAGTGCCGTGGAACGTTTTTTTGAAGAGCATAATATGAAGTTTAAAACCAAGATGGATATGAGTAATAATCGGGCTATAAAGCACGCGGCGGAAGAAGGCCTGGGACTGGCAATAGTATCCCTGCATACCCTGGAAATTGAATTGCGGGCTAAAACTTTAAATATTATTAATGTCGAAGGCTTTCCTGTTTATCGTCACTGGTATGTGGTACAGCGGGAGGGCAAGCGACTGTCACCTATTGCGAAGGTATTTAAAGACTATATAATGCAGGAAGCAGATGGCTTAATAAAAGGTTTTAATTTACCCAGTGTGAATCATAATTAAGTCGTAAGTTATAAGTTTAAAACTTCAGGAACTCTATTTATATGATTATTCCAGTTATATTATCCGGTGGTTCGGGGTCACGTTTATGGCCTATGTCCAGAGAGCTTAATCCCAAACAATTTCTTTCTTTATACGGTGAGCAAACCCTGCTGCAGGCAACTATGACCCGTCTGGAAGGAGTGCCTGAACTGGCTGCACCGGTTATTATCTGTAATGAGGAGCATCGTTTTCTGGTCGCGCAGCAGATGAAAGATATTGATGTGGCAGTGGATAAAATTATTCTTGAACCGGTTGGACGAAACACTGCTCCGGCAATATGTGCTGCTGCAGAATATCTGCACAATAACAAAGACGCCGACAATGATGTGATGCTGGTCTTGTCTGCCGACCATGTAATAAAAAATACCGAGGCCTTTCATAAAGTGATTATCGAGGGCTATGCTATTGCCCGGCAGGGGCAGCTGGTAACCTTTGGAATCGTGCCGGATAAGGCTGAAACCGGCTATGGTTATATCAGGCGTTCAGAGCAGCATCAGGGCCATCAGGCCTGGAAGGTAGCCCGATTTGTAGAAAAACCGGATCAGCAAACGGCACAGCAATACCTGGATAGCGGAGAGTATTACTGGAACAGCGGTATGTTTATGTTTCAGGCAGAGACTATTATGCAGGAGCTGGATTTATTTTCACATGATATTGTTCAGGCCGTGCATCAGGCGGTGATGCACGGCGGCAGTGATATGGATTTCTGCCGCTTGAATTCGGAAGATTTTTCTGCCTCCCCTTCGGACTCAATAGATTATGCGGTGATGGAAAAAACCGATAAGGCTGTAGTGCTGCCCCTGGATGCCAGCTGGAATGATATCGGTGCCTGGTCGGCTTTATGGGAAATTAATGCCCATGATGAAGACGGCAATGTCCTGCAGGGTGATGTGCTTAAGGTGGATCTGACCAATAGTTATGTCCATGCTGAAGAACGTATGATTGCACTGGTAGGCATGGACAATTGTGTGGTGGTGGAAACCGCCGATGCCGTACTGGTTGCAGATAAGTCACGTTCTCAGGAAGTTAAGGATATTGTTACTCAGCTTAAGGCCGGACAGAGGGAGGAAGCCCTGCTGCATCAGCGGGTTTATCGCCCCTGGGGCAGTTATGAGACTCTGGAAGAGACGGAACGGTTTAAGGTGAAGCGTATTATTGTTACCCCGGGTGCCAAGCTTTCTTTGCAAATGCATCATCATCGGGCAGAACACTGGGTGGTGGTAAAAGGCACAGCTAAAATACTCTGTGGTGATAAAGAATTTGTTATGACCGAAGATCAGTCCAATTATATTCCCCTGGGTACTCAGCATCGTCTGGAAAATCCCGGTGTGATACCGCTGGAAATTATAGAAATTCAAACGGGCAGCTATCTGGGTGAGGATGATATAGTACGCTTTGAAGATCATTATGGGCGCACGGAATCCTGTCTGGGAGATACAGAGAAATAACACATGAAAACAAGCATCAATGATTTAATGCAGTACTGCGGGGTTGGCTTTGGTACCAGTGGTGCCAGAGGTCTGGTAAAAGATATGAGTGATCGGGTTTGTTATGCCTACACCCTGGGCTTTATTCAGTACCTGAAACAGACTCAGCAGCTGGCTGCAGATACCCCTGTTGCTATTGCCGGTGATTTACGTGCCAGTACACCGGGAATAATGAATGCCTGTGCCCGAGCAATACAGGACAGTGGTTTAAAGCTGATTAACTGCGCCTTTATACCCACTCCGGCCGTCGCGCTATATGGCCTGAAGCATCAATGTCCGGTGATTATGGTAACCGGCAGTCATATCCCTGATGATCGTAACGGCATTAAATTTTATAAGCTCAAAGGTGAAATTCTTAAAGCCGATGAGTTACTGATAAAAGAGCAGACGGTACAATGGAACAATCATTTATTTAACGAGCAGGGGGATTTTTCAGAGGATACGGATGCCCTGGGTCCTGTGGATAGGAGTGCGGCTGAAGGCTACTTGCAGCGGTATCAGACACTGTTTCCTGAAAATGCCCTGGCAGGGAAAAAAATTGGCGTTTATCAGCATAGTGGCGTGGCTCGGGATATGCTCCCTAAGATACTGGAAAAGCTCGGAGCTGAAATTATCTGTCTTGGGTTTTCCAGACAGTTTATTCCGGTGGATACCGAAGCCGTGAGGGCAGAAGATATTGAACTGGGGAAAAACTGGTCTAAAGAACATCAGCTGGACGCCATTGTATCCACAGACGGTGATGCTGATCGGCCTTTAATTGCGGATGAACATGGGCACTGGCTGCGGGGTGATATTGTGGGTATCTTATGTGCACAATATTTACATATTGATCATCTGGTTACACCGGTGAGTTCCAATACCTGTGTAGAAAAATCCAGTTTATTTGCGGCTGTAAAACGTACCCGTATTGGCTCACCTTATGTGATTGAGGCTATGAATCATTATATTGAAGATCATTATGCGGCAGTAGCCGGGTATGAAGCCAATGGCGGTTTTCTGCTGGCCACTCCGGTGTGCCGGAATGACATAGTATTGAGTGAGTTGCCAACCCGGGATGCCCTGATTGTGTTGCTGACACTGTTGCATGCTATGGTTGAAAATAACTGTACGCTGTCAGAACTGGCGGCACAATTACCACAGCGTTTTACCTATAGTGATCGGATAAAAAATTTTGCTGCTCAAACCAGTCAGCAGTTACTAACAAAATACACCTGCGGCAGCATGATGGAAAATAAACGGGCTATTGAAGCGGATTTTCCGGATTTGTGTAAGAAGCTGGGACCGGTCAAAGATATTAATACCATTGACGGACTTAGAATCAGCTTTGAAAATGATGATATTATTCATTTCAGACCTTCCGGTAATGCACCGGAATTTCGTTGTTATAGTGAATCGAACGATGCTGAAAATGCCCGTCAGATAAATCAGGCTGCTTTACAGCGAGTGCAAGAAACAGGAAATACAGAATAATAGCCCCTTTTTAGGGGTAACTCCGTATGGCAAGGCTAATTGCATAATTATTGTTAAACAGGTCACAAAAAAACATATTGAGCGATAATTAAAGCATTAATAGAAATATTTTATAATTTATTAATATTTGTTATATCT
>JALVAL010000166.1 GCA_027011205.1 Gammaproteobacteria bacterium | reverse complement strand
GTAATAGACAGTGCCAGACAGCTGAAGGCAGAGAAAATCAGTCTGGTATATGGCCATGAAGGACAGCTGGTTAAAGAAAAACTGACTGATCATGGATTAATATGGTGTGAGCAGAAAGATCAGCTGGGAACCGGACATGCTGTACAGCAGGCAATAGAACATGTTGATGATAATGCAGATATTTTAATACTTTATGGCGATGTACCATTATTAAGTGTTCAGACCTTAGAAAAACTGATAGCCGCTAAAGGTAAACAGTGTATAGCTTTATTAACAGCCTGTCTGGATGAGCCGGATGGATATGGAAGAATTGTCAGAGATAAAAATAAAGCGATACAGAAAATTGTCGAAGAAAAAGATGCAAATAACGATATTCGTCAGATTAAGGAAATAAACAGTGGAGTTATGGTGGTTGATGGCGATAAATTGAAAGACTGGCTGGATAAAATAGGCAATAACAATGCTCAGGGTGAATATTATCTGACCGATTTAATAGAATTAGCCGTAGCAGAAGGTAAAACAGTTAATAGCTATATTGTACAGGACAGTAAAGAAATAGAAGGGATTAATAATAAAAAACAACTGGCTGAACTGGAACGGGAATATCAAAAACGACAGGCCGGCATATTAATGGAGCAGGGTGTAACTCTGAAAGATCCCGCTCGCTTTGATCTGCGTGGTACACTTAAAACCGGACTGGATGTGGTAATTGATATCAATGTCATTATTGAAGGTGACTGCGATATTGGTAATAATGTTAGCATTGGTGCCAATAGTGTTATTAAAAACTCAGTCATTGCAGATAATGTAATTATTCTGGAAAACTGTATTATAGAACAGTCAACAGTAGGTAATGGTTGTAATATTGGACCCTTTGCACGCTTAAGACCTGAAACCAGGCTTGATGAGCAGGCTAAAGTTGGCAATTTTGTAGAAATAAAAAAATCCCATATTGCCAGAGGCTCCAAAGTAAATCACTTAAGTTATATCGGTGATACAGAAATGGGTGAAAATGTAAATATAGGTGCAGGTACCATAACCTGTAACTATGATGGTGCCTATAAGCATCTGACAAGAATTGGCCATAATGCTTTTATCGGTTCCAATACCGCACTGGTAGCACCTATTGAAGTAGGCTCAGGCGCAACAATTGGTGCCGGTTCAACATTGAGTAAGGATGCAGAAGCAGAAAAACTGACCTTTACCAGAGCCGCACAAAAAACCATAAGCGGCTGGAAACGGCCAGAGAAAAATAAATCATAATAGATTAAGTTGTAAGTTGATAGAAAGTACAGGATAAAATTACATGTGTGGGATTGTTGGTGCAGTTGCAGAGCGTAATGTTGAAGCCATTTTAATAGAAGGTCTGAGGCGGCTGGAGTATCGGGGTTATGATTCAGCTGGTCTGGCTATCCAGGACAACGAGCAGTGCATCAATAGACAAAGAGCCCTGGGCAAGGTATCGCAACTGGCCGATGAGCTGGAAAAAGTACCTCTGAAGGGATATGTGGGTATAGCTCATACCCGTTGGGCAACTCATGGTGAGCCTGCCACCCGCAATGCGCATCCACATATGTATGAAAGTAATGTGGCACTGGTACATAATGGGATCATTGAAAATTATGAACAGATAAAAATAGATTTACAGAAAAAGGGTATTGAATTCAATTCCGATACGGATAGTGAAACAATAGTACATTTGATCGGTGAATATAAAAAACAGGGCCATGATTTACTGCATGCGGTAATGGAAGCCATCAAAGAACTGGATGGTGCTTATGCACTGGGAGTAATCGATAATACCGAGGAACGAATAATTGCCGCACGCAGCGGCAGTCCACTGGTGATCGGTCTGGGAATTGGAGAAAATTTTATAGCATCAGATGTGTCTGCTCTGTTACCAGTTACTCAGCAGTTTATCTTTCTGGAAGAAGGTGATGTTGCTGACATCAGCCGGGAATCTATAGTAATTTATGATGCTTCCGGTGAGGAAGTTGAGCGCCCCATGCGTAAAAGTGAAATTAGTGCCGATGCAGTAGAGCGTGGAGAGTATCGTCACTATATGCTTAAGGAAATTTATGAACAGCCAAAGGCAGTAGCGGATACCCTGGAAGGGCGGATTGATAAAGAACATGTTTTCACCAATGCGTTTGGTTTTGAAGCTGAAAAGATTTTTAAAGAGATAAATTCAGTTTATATTATAGCTTGTGGCACCAGTTATCATGCTGGGCTGGTAGCAAAATACTGGTTTGAAGGTATTGTCGGTATTCCCTGTATGATAGAAGTGGCCAGTGAGTTTCGATATCGAAAGGCAGTTTATAATGAACAGACCTTAATTGTCACCATCTCACAATCCGGTGAAACAGCAGATACGCTGGCTGCTTTAAGAGAAGCAAAAAAACAGGGTGCAAAATATTCACTGGTTATTTGTAATGTCCCGGAAAGCTCTCTGGTAAGAGAGTCAAGTCTCTCGTTTATGACTCATGCTGGGCCGGAAATTGGGGTGGCATCCACTAAAGCCTTTACCACCCAGTTAACCGCATTATTAATGCTGGTGGTCTGTGTCGCAAAAGAAAAAGGCAATTCCAAACTGGAAAAAGAAGCGGTACAAAATTTAAGAAAGCTACCCGGTCAGATAGAAAAAGCACTTAAACTGGATGAAGAAATTAAACTATTATCAGAAGAATTTTCAGATAAAAACCATACCTTATTCCTGGGTAGAGCCACTCAATATCCGATTGCCATGGAAGGTGCGCTTAAATTAAAAGAGATCTCCTATATTCATGCAGAGGCTTATCCTGCCGGTGAATTAAAACATGGTCCTCTGGCTCTGGTTGATGCCGATATGCCGGTTGTTTCTGTAGCCCCAAATAATGATTTAATCGGCAAATTAAAATCCAATCTTCAGGAAGTCAAAACCCGAGGCGGAAAACTCTATGTATTTGCAGATACCCACGCAGATATAGAAGAAGAGGAAGCTATTAAAGTGATCAAGGTGGGTGAAATTGATTCACTGATTGCACCCATGGTATTTACCATTCCTTTACAGTTACTGTCCTATCACGTGGCGGTTATTAAAGGGACAGATGTTGACCAACCACGAAATCTAGCGAAATCAGTAACAGTAGAATAGATATCTGGATATAAAACATCCAGACAGCCCCTGGTAATAAAATTTCACATTGAAGCTATTAATATTGCTGGCATTTATTTTGATGACCCGACAGAAATGATTGCAGCTAAAAGTAAGCTG
>JALVAL010000165.1 GCA_027011205.1 Gammaproteobacteria bacterium | reverse complement strand
ATGAAAGATATTCTAAAAAAAATTGTTGCAGACCCTGAATTTTGTGAAAATAATGCCTGGCAACGTCATTGTTTTAAAAGAAATGAATTTATTGTTAAACAGGGTGAAAAAGGCGGCAGCCTGTTTTTTATCGAAGAGGGTCATTTAAGGGTATCAGAAAAAATACCACTGAATAAAGCAAAAAATATTCAGGCAGGGATCTGGGAGCTGGATAAAAATGATGTTTTTGGAGAAATTGCTCTGAGTCAGTCACAAACACGAACCGCATCAGTGATTGCGCTCAGTAATGGCTCGCTGGTGGAAGTTAATGGCAGAGCCCTGGAAGAATATCTTGATGAACATCCACAAGTGGGATATCAGGTCTATAAATCACTTTTCAATATTCTCAGTGACCGTCTCAATCGAGCTAATCACCGGGTTAATGATCTCTTTGCCTGGGGGCTGAAAGTCCATGATATTGATAAACATTTATAAAATCGCTGATATTCGGCTTTTATTCTACTTTATCTGATCATTTAAATGATAAAGTAGGATTTTTCCACTATGTCTATGGCTTTATGGACTGTAGAATATCATAATACACTTGGTAAAAATAACCTGACAGCACATATTAATTCAGTTGAACTGGGTTTGGGCAAGGTGCTAAACAATGTAGAAAACAATGTAGAATATTCTGGAACAGTTGTTCCCACAATTTTGAGTCTATAGGAGATGGATAATGAGCCTCAAAAGTAAAACCAGTCTGGTTTTAGCAATAATAAGCAGTGCCGTAATATTACAGGGTTGCAGTAATCCGGTTTACGAAGAATTATCAGCTTCCCAACCTATTTCTGCCAGTACCAATATCCCTGCAGATTATAAGTATCTGATTGGTCCGGGTGATAGCCTTAATATCTTTGTCTGGCGTAATCCGGAAGTATCTACCACTGTGACGGTTCGTCCTGATGGTATGATCAGTGCTCCTCTTGTTGAAGACCTTACGGTCAGTAACAAAACACCCACTCAAGTTGCCAGAGATGTTGAAAAAGCACTTTCCACATATATAAAAGATCCAATTGTTACCGTCACTATCGGTGGCTTTGTAGGTCCTTATCATGAGCAGGTTAGGGTTATTGGTGAAGCGGCTCAACCCCAGGGCCTGCCTTATAGTGAAGATATGACCTTACTGGATTTAATTATCCGCGTGGGTGGTTTAACTGAATTTGCCGATGGCAATAAAGCTGTACTTTCTCGTATTGAAAATGGTCAGCATAAACAATACACCATTCGTATTGAGGATTTATTGCAGGAAGGGGACTTATCTGCCAATGTAGATATTCTTCCTGGTGATATTGTGATTATTCCAGAAGCCTGGTTCTAAATAGTAGGGATATAATATTTAATGCAGGAAATTATTGAGCAACTTCTCGGTTATTTAAAAGGGATCTGGAATAACCGCTGGTATGCCATGGCCACTGCCTGGCTGATCTGTGTTATTGGCTGGGCGGTAATTTATAAAATGCCTGATCAATATGAAACTAAAGCCAAAATCTATATTGATACCCAGTCTCTTTTAAAACCGCTGTTAAGAGGTCTGACTGTGCAAACCAATATTAATCAACAGATACGCCTGATGGTTCGAACACTATTAAGTCGACCTAATGTTGAAAAAATTATTCGACTGGCGGATCTCGATCTGAATACCAATAGTAAGGAAGAGTTTGATGAATTAGTAAAAAAACTGCAAAAAGAAATCAAATTTAAGAAGGCTGGTCGGGGGGCCAACTTATATGACTTGCTATATGCGGACAGTGATAAGAAATTAGGCCAGGAAGTTCTGCAATCGGTTATTACTGTATTTATTGAAAATTCAATTGGTGAAACCAGAGATGATTCTCAGTCAGCAAGAAAATTTTTAAATAAACAGATAAAACTATATGAGAAACGATTGGTGGAAGCAGAAAATAGACTTAAGGATTTTAAACAGAAAAATGTTGGTATGTTGCCATCATCAGGTAAAGATTACTACAGTCGCATGCAGCATGCAAAACAGCGTCTTAATGAGGCTGAATTAGCTTTAAAAGAAGCAGAGCGTCAGAAAGAAGCTCTGCAGGCAGAAATAGAAGGTGAAGTCCCTTCTTTTGGTTTAGGAACAAAAAGATCTATGATCGAGGAGATGAGAACACCATATGATGCAAGAATTGAGAGTATGGAAAAAAATCTGGATGATCTTTTATTACAATTTACAGAAAAACACCCAGATGTCATTTCAGTGCGTCGAGTGCTCGCCAGTCTTAAAAGAAAACAGGCTAAAGCGTTGGCAGAAATGAAAGCAGAAATGGGTGAAGATGGTAATTATGAACTCAATGAAAATCCGGTGTTCCAGCAATTAAAAATTAATTTAGGACAAATTACTGCAAAAGTTGCTACCTTAAAAGTACGAGTGGAGGAGTACCAAAAACAATACCAAAAACTTAATGTCATGGTAAATACTATTCCAGAAATTGAAGCTCAGTTAAAAGCTCTCAATCGTGATTATAAAATTACAAAAAAACAATATGATGCATTTTTATCACGTCGAGAGTCAGCTGCAATATCTGAAAGTGTTGAACAGACAACCGATAGTGTACAGTTCAAAGTCATTGAGGCTCCCAGAGTTGAGCCTGAACCTGTTGGTCCAAAAAGAATTTTACTGTCTTCGATTATTTTACTTGCAGGCTTGGGTATTGGTGTTGGTGTAGCTTTTGTTATATCACAGGTTAAACCAGTGGTGCTTTCCGGCAGAGAGCTGTCAAATATGACCGGTTTACCTTTATTAGGCTCAGTTTCTGCGATTACCTCTCCAGTACAAAGAAAGCGAAGAAGTTTACTGGTATTATCCTATGTTTCGCTATTATTGGTGTTATTTGCTATGTACGGCTTATTAGTGACATGGTATTCCGTACAATTGACATATTAGGTGTAGATGCATGGGAACAATTGAAAAAGCATTAAAAAGACAGCTGGAAACTAATAATACTTCTGATGAAGTTATATCAGATAAAAATAATAGTAGCCAAGCCTCTTTTGGCAATCAGTCTGAAAAAACAGATAATGATAATCTGGAGACAAGTAGTGTAGATATAACTGAATTTGAGCATGACCTGCTCAGCCGTGCCAGTGAAAAAGAACAGCAGAGTAATAACCATCCAAATGGTCGGTTTTCGAAGGAAGTGGAGATAGATTTAGAACAACTTAAAAATACGGGGGTTATTACCTCACTGGAATCCAGAAATCTGCTCAGTGAAGAGTTTCGTGAAATAAAGCGCCCGTTGTTACAAAATATTAAAGGCAAAGGGGCACATCAGATTGAACGGGCAAATCTAATACAGATTACCAGTTCTGTTCAGGGTGAAGGAAAGACTTTTACATCCATTAATCTGGCTATGGCTTTTGCGATGGAAATGGATTATCGAGTGCTGCTGGTTGATGCCGATGTAATCAAATCATCGGTAAGTAAAACCCTGGGTATTAAGACAGAATATGGCCTGACCGATTATTTACAGGGTAAAGTAACAGAACTGTCTGAGGTGATGCTGAAAACCAATATTCCCAAATTATCGGTATTACCGGCTGGAAGGCTGCATGACCTGTCAGCAGAATTACTTAATAGTGAATTTATGGATAATTTAATTAAAGAGCTATCCGTTCGATATAAAGACAGGGTGGTTATCATTGATTCACCACCTTTGCTGGAAACCAATGAGTCAAGGATTATTGCCCATAAAGTCGGGCAGATTGTCTTTGTGGTGGAGCACAATAAAACAGCACAAACAAGTATTAAAAGTGCACTTTCACTGCTGGATCCTGAAATGGTAATAGGTCTGGTACTGAATAAAAATCGAGCGGGGGATAAAAGCAGTTACTATTATGGATATGGGGCAAATGCAGAATAAAACAATATTATTTGTTTTTTTATTTATCCTTCCTCAGATGAGTCTGTGGGCAAAAGAGGTAGTTATAGAACCCTCTATCTCTGTAGGAGCGGGGTACTCAGACAATATTAGACTGGAAGATACCAATGAACGTTCCAGTGTTTATACTAGTATCGCACCATCCATTCGATTTAGTCGAGAAGGTTCGCGTGTAAAAGCAGATGTTAATTACAGTATTACAGGGCTTTTTTATGCTTCAGAAAATGACCTCGATACGGTTCAGCATAGATTATTTGCTAATGCTAATTCAGAACTGGTAAAAAACTCTATCTTCATGGATCTGGATGCGACTATTTCACAGCAGCTTTTAAACAGTCAATTTTCTTCATCATCAGATGGTGTTTCAGGTTCACAAAATCTGACCCAGACTTATACTTATGGGATTTCACCATATTGGAAAAAAAAGTGGAGTAATTACGCCCAGTCAACATTACGATATAACTATGATGAAGTCCTTTATGATGGTAATAATTCCAATCGAGGGGGCGACGATAGTAAAAGAAATAATTACAGTCTGAATGTGGAAAGTGGTACAAAATTCAGACGTTATTTCTGGAATTTTGATTATCAGCATAATGATGTCAGCTATGACAGTTCATTAAATAGAGATACCCGTTCAGAAATTTACAGGGCAGTTCTTGGTTATCATTATTCACGGCGTCTGGATTTTACTTATACAACAGGGTATGAGGATTACAATGATGGACGTAATGATGGTGGAACAGGCTGGAGAGTAGGGCTAATATGGAATCCTACTACCAGAACAAGTCTGACTGCAGAAACGGGCAGGCGTTTTTTCGGTAATACCTATTTACTTGATTTTAGGCATCGAAGTAAACGATTTACCTGGCATTTTGAATATGATGATTCCATTACTGATACTCGA
>JALVAL010000164.1 GCA_027011205.1 Gammaproteobacteria bacterium | reverse complement strand
TCGAAGTCAGATTATTAATAATAACAATAATCAGAATAGCAATCCGGGAGGAATAACTTCCCCATTATCAGGTAATTTTACTGCACAGTTTTATCTGACTCGAAAGTTTACTGGTGATGTGACTTATAATTATAGCAAGTCATCGTATACTTTTGGCATTTTTAATGAAAGACGCTTTTACCAGGTCTCGGATAAAAATGATGAACAAGATATGGGTATAAATTTTAACTGGGGTCTAAAAGTGGGCCGTAGAACCAATATGAACACTCAAATAATACTGACACAACTGGACAATAAAACGGGTGTGGGAACAAGTGGAGTAAAGAACACACAAGATAGAACTGAGTTATTATGGTCTTTAAACCGTCGTTTAACACCGGAAATGACAGGGTACATAACGCTCTCATATAGAGATAATTCAGCAGATCTTAAACAGAATGAATATACTGAACATGCAATTTTTATGAATGTGGTCAAACGATTCTAAAAAATTTAAGAGTAAATAATTATGTATAAAGAATATTATAAGCTTAGACACAATCCATTTCAGATGACCCCTGATCCAAAAATATTTTTTGCCAGTAAAGGTCATAAACGTGCCCTATCCTATCTGCAATATGGATTAAGTCAGGGCGAAGGTTTTATTGTTATTACCGGAGATATTGGTACCGGTAAAACCACGATTGTAAAAAATCTGATCGCAGGACTGGATCCTCATACTTATATTGCCAAACAGTTAGTGACTACTCATCTGGAAGATCATGACCTGATGGAAATGATTTGTGAATCCTTTGAACTGATATCCAAGGGACTGACAAAAGCCGCTTTGCTTAATCAGTTTAAAGCCTTTCTTAACTCCGCTCATAGATTAGGTCGACGGGTGGTGCTGGTGGTGGATGAAGTACAGAACCTGCCACCTAAAACAGTGGAAGAACTTAGAATGTTATCCAATTTTCAGGTGGATAACAAACCCCTGATTCAGAGTTTTCTGGTGGGGCAGAAAGAGTTTATTAATACCCTGCAACAGGATGAAATGGAACAATTAAGACAACGCGTCATAGCCTCATGTCATCTTGGACCATTAAAACAGGAAGAAACCAGTCGTTATATTAATTACAGGCTTAAAGAATCCGGCTGGTCTGGTGGTGAGCTATTTGATGCTAGAGCACTTGACCTGATTCATGATTTAACGGAAGGTGTTCCAAGACGTATCAATGTGTTTTGCGATAGGATTTTGCTGTTTGGATACCTTGAGGAAATTACTTTCTTTACTCCGGAGCATGTTAAAGTAGTAGCTGACGAATTATCAGAAGAAATTACCAGTCCAATTCGGGTAAAAAAATATGAAGAAGTATCCGAATATCTAAGCAATGCCCAGAGAGAAAATGTACAAAATATGCAGGATAATCCTGCTGTGAACTCGCCTGTAGTAGAACGTTTTGAGTCATCGACTAATATCCGAAATTCTGAAGTGGTTAAACCTAAGCCTGTTGAAAGAAAAGAAAATTCCCTACTTAAAAAAAATGCAGTAGTTAAAGAAAGCTCTGTGCTGATTGAAAATGATTTTGTAGATATAGAAGAAACTATTAAAGATTTCGAAAGCCGTGTAGAGCAGGAAATAGCTGCCTTTAAAAACTCACTGGATAAAAAAATGTAAGGTCATTCAACTATGATCTTACTCCCCCTCTTGCATGTAGGGGAGAATATTAGAATAACCAATTTTCAAAACTTATTCCCCCGATACAAATTCAATTCAGGTTAATAATAAATATATGTCCGCACCCCTTAAAAAAATTATATGCGTAGTCGGTGCTCGACCAAATTTTATGAAAATTGCTCCAGTGATGGATGCCTTTAAACAGCTGTATCCAGCGCTTGATGTATTACTTTTACATACCGGTCAGCATTATGATGCCAATATGAACGCTCAGTTTTTCGAACAACTGAGTATTCCAGAACCGGATATTGATCTGGAAGTGGGTTCCGGCAGTCATGCCGTGCAAACAGCAGAGGTTATGTTGCGTTTTGAACCGGTGCTGGATAAAGAGCAGCCGGACGCTATTATTGTAGTAGGTGATGTCAATTCCACTATTTCCTGTGCTCTAGTGGCGGTTAAAAAAGATATCCCCGTTATCCATATTGAAGCAGGTCTGCGCAGTTATGATCGCAAGATGCCAGAAGAGATTAATCGAGTTCTGACAGATCAGATTTCAGACCGGCTTTATACTACCGAAAAACTGGCTAAGCAAAATCTGGCAAAGGAAGGAATTCCGGCTGAACGTGTTTATTTTGCCGGTAATGTAATGATAGATACGCTGAAAAAAAATGCCGAAAAAGCAGTACCTTTTACAGATACTTTAAAACATTATGATATTAAAGAGGCTCTGACAGCTAATAATTATTCGCTGCTCACTATGCACCGACCATCAAATGTAGACAATAAAGAAATACTGGAAACTTTGTTAAAAACTATTCGAAAAACCAGCAAAATTATTCCAGTCGTATTTCCTGTTCATCCGCGTACTCAGGGTAAAATTAAGAAATTCGGTTTAGATGAATACCTGGAGGATAAAAATATTCATACTTTACCGCCACTGGGCTACAGGCAATTAGTTGGTTTAATGATGAATGCCAAAGTAGTTATGACTGACTCAGGTGGTATACAGGAGGAAACCACCGCCCTGGGAATACCCTGTATTACTTTGCGTGAAAATACCGAACGGCCGATTACTGTAGAACAGGGAACTAATACTATTGTCGGTGTTGATCCTGAGCTTATTTACTCAACCTTTGAAGATGTGATAAAAACCGGTGGTAAAGCAGGGAAGCAGCCGGAACTATGGGATGGACACGCTGCCAAAAGAATAGTAACCGATCTGGTAAACTGGTTATTCCCTCTCCTTTCGGGAGCACGTTAGGATGAGAAAAGAAACAATAACACCCTCTCCCGTTAATATTTCTAACGCCATGTCTGTCGATGTAGAAGACTACTTTCAGGTGGCAGCTTTTGATAATATTATCGACCGTTCAGACTGGGACTCACTGCCGCACCGGGTGAGCAAAAATACCAATAAAATTCTGGATATCTTTAAGCAGAGTGATATTAAGGCCACTTTTTTTGTACTTGCCTGGGTAGCTGAGCGATATCCGGAACTGGCCAGGCGGATTGTTAGTGAAGGCCATGAGTTAGCCAGCCATGGCTATGCGCATCAAAGAGCAACCCATCAGACCCGAGCAGAGTTTAAAGATGATATTGTTAAAGCCAAAAAGATTCTGGAAGATATTGCCGGTGTAAAAGTCAAAGGGTATCGTGCCCCCAGTTATTCCATTAATAAAAGTAATTTATGGGTGCATGATGAACTGCTGGATGCCGGTTATCAATATAGTTCCAGCATTTATCCGGTAAAACACGATCTTTATGGCATACCGGATGCACCGCGATTTGCCTATCGCTGTGATAACGGTTTACTTGAGATCCCTATTACCACAACTCAAATCGGCGGGCGTAATTTTCCTGCCGGAGGTGGTGGTTTTTTCCGCTTATATCCCTACCCGCTGTCACGCTGGATTATTCAACGTGGTAATCGTCAGGATAAACAGGCTTCTATTTTCTATTTTCATCCCTGGGAAATCGATCCAGAGCAACCCAGACAGGGAGCTGCCAGTTTCAAATCCCGTTTCAGACATTATCTGAACCTTGATAAAACTGAAGCAAGGTTGAAAAATCTGCTTAAGGATTTTAAATGGGACAGAATGGATAATATTTTCCTAAAATAAAAAATATCCTACACTCAACAAGTGCTCAAAAAGATATAATGATACTTTTAAAAACCCTCATCCTTAGGGTGAGGCAAAAAAACATTTAAAAACAAGGATCCAGCTTGAGCAATTTAATCATAAAACAGGCACAAAACACAGATGAACAGGCTTGGGATAACTATGTCAATCAGCATCCTGATGCTACATTCTTTCATCTTTTTGGCTGGAAAAAAGTTCTGGAAAAATCCTTTCGCCATAAAAACTATTACCTCTGTGCGCTGGAAAATAATAATATTGCAGGTATCCTGCCTTTGGGTCATATAAAAAGCCTGCTGTTTGGAAATACTCTGATTTCCACACCTTTTGCTGTTTATGGGGGAATTCTTGCAGATAATGATGAAGTAAAACAATTACTGAGACAGGCTGCCTGTGATCTGGCAGAAGAACTGAAAGTCGATCATCTGGAATTACGTAATTTAAAACGTGAAAATCCAGACTGGCCAACTAAAGAACTTTATGTCTATTTCAAAAAAGAACTGGCAAATAATGATGAGGACAATCTAAAAGCTATTCCCAGAAAACAACGGGCCATGGTTCGTAAAGGCATCAAAGCAGAGCTGCAATACGATGTTAATCAGGATGTAGATACTTTCTTTGCAGCTTATTCAGAAAGTGTTCGTAATTTAGGTACTCCAGTTTTTCCCAAAAAATTATTTATGGCCTTAATTGATGAATTTAAAGATCAGTCTGATATCCTGACCATAAGTAAAAACAAACAGCTGGTTGCCAGTGTACTGAGTTTTTATTTTAAGGATACAGTCCTGCCTTATTACGGTGGTGGAACAACACTGGCGCGAACATTAAAAGGTAATGATTTTATGTACTGGTCCTTAATTCAGCATGCAGTAAAAAAAGGCATAACTGTCTTTGATTATGGACGCAGTAAAGAAGGCACCGGTTCCTATAGTTTCAAAAAGAACTGGGGGTTTGAACCTCAGCCTTTATTTTATGAATATTATCTGGTTAAAGCTAAAGAAATCTCTGATATAAACCCTCTGAATCCAAAATACCAGATGTTTATTAAACTCTGGCAGAAATTACCCCTGCGTATTAGCCAGATCCTGGGGCCGATTTTAGCAAGAGATCTGGGATGAATCAGCACCTTAAAGAACCATTACTGTTTCTGGTTCATCGAATCCCTTTTCCACCCAATAAGGGTGATAAGATCCGTTCATTTCATATATTACAATTTTTGTCGCGGCAATATGATGTGTATCTCGGGGCCTTTATTGATGATCCACAGGATGAGCAGTATCGGAGTAAAGTTACAGCATTTTGTAAAAATGCACATCTTGAGGCATTGAATCCTGCTATGGCTAAAATTAGAAGTTTGTCAGGCCTGTTAAGTAATAATGCACTGTCCATACCTTATTATTCCTCCTCGGAGATGCAGAAATGGGTTAACTCTACTCTACAGTCCCATCAGATAAAAAAAGTACTGGCTTTTTCCTCCCCTATGGCACAGTTTGTGGAACACCTATCGGATGGTGTTTTAAAAATTATGGATTTTGTCGATATTGATTCAGATAAATGGAAGCAATACTGTAAAACTCATAAAGGTTTGATGAGCTGGGTTTATGCACGAGAAGCAAAACAGCTTTTTAAATATGAAAAACATATTGCCTGCCTTTTTGATGCCTCTTTATTTGTCTCTGATCAGGAAGCTCATATGTTTAAGACTCTGGCACCGGAAAGTGCAGCAAAAGTTCATGGGGTTTCCAATGGGGTGGATACTGATTACTTTACGCCTGACTTTTCAGACAACTCCCCCTATCAGAATAATAAAAAAGTGCTGGTGTTTACTGGTGCAATGGATTATTGGGCCAATTGTGATGCCGTTATATGGTTTGCCAATGAGATATTTCCTTTACTATATAAGGTAGATAAAAACTATGAGTTTTATATTGTCGGTTCAAAGCCCACAGAAACGGTACAGGCTTTAAGCTCATTACCCGGGGTAACAGTCACCGGACGTGTAGAAGATATCAGGCCCTATATAAAATATGCACATCTCTGTGTTGCACCTCTGAGAATAGCCAGGGGTATACAGAATAAAGTCCTTGAAGCCATGGCAATGGGTAAAGCTGTTGTGGCCACATCAAATGCTATTGAAGGAATTCAATTACCGGAAAAGCTGACACAATGGGTGGCTGATAGCGAGCAAGCGCAGGCAAAAATTATCGGAAAACTGGCTGACGATAAACTTCGTAATACTATAGAAAAAGAAGCCGGACAATGGATTAAAAATAGCTATAGCTGGGATTTTACTTTAAAACCGTTAGCTCAACTGATGGAGAAAAACGGCTGATGTTAAGTACCTTATTTAATAAATATTCAAAATCATTACTTGTATTCGCTCTGGCCTTATTGCTCT
>JALVAL010000163.1 GCA_027011205.1 Gammaproteobacteria bacterium | reverse complement strand
TACCTACTACCTGCCTGTAAGTGCCGTGGTTGCGGATGCCAAATTAAAGGGTACGGTCTGGGTTGTGGATGAAAAAACCATGACGGTGAAACCGGTATCGGTTGAGGTGGGTATTATGGAAGGCAACCAGATACAGGTGACTAATGGTCTTAAAGAAGGACAACGTGTTGTCGTCGCTGGTGTGCCTTTTCTGTATAAGGGATTAAAAGTGAATCTTTTAAAGACAAGTGAACAGGCGATTGATAATATGCATCATGATCGGCCTGTGATGTTAAAAAGATCAGTTAGCAGCAACTAAGGGATAAGTATTAATGAATATTGGAGAGTATTCGGTAAAAAATCCGGTTGTTTCCTGGTTACTGGTAATTGTTTTTCTGGCGGGCGGGTACACGGGGTTTATTAAAATGGGTAAGCTGGAAGATCCCGAGTTTACTATTAAAGATGTCAAAATTATTACTTATTACCCCGGTGCAACAGCCAGACAGGTCTATGAAGAAGTTACCTACCATATAGAAGAAGCTCTGCAGCTTATGCCGCAGTTAAAATGGATTAAAATGTCCATTTCCCGTCCCGGTATGTCGGATATTCAGGTCACATTTAAAGATAAATATAATAAGAAAGATTTCCCGGATATTTATGATGAAGTTCGACGTAAAATTGCGGACATGAAGTATAAACTGCCCCCTGGGGCACAGGATCCGGTTGTTATAGACAGTTTTGCAGATGTGTACGGTGTCTATCTGGCATTGTCAGGTGATGGTTATACCTATAGAGATTTAAAAGATGCGGCAGATTTATTAAAAAAAGAACTGGTGCTGGTGGATGGCGTCAGAAAAATTGTTATCGGCGGTGCTCAGCAGGAAGTCGTTTATCTGGATATTTCTCGTCAGCGTCTGGGTGAATTAGGGCTGTCACTGGAACAGATAGGACAAATCCTCCACTCTCAGAATGTGGTGACGGATGCTGGTAAAGTTACTGTGGGTGATGAATATCTCAGGATAGAACCGACCGGGGAATTCCAGTCCGTTAAGTTAATAGGTGATGTATTAATCAGTGCTAAAAATAAAACACTGGTGTATTTAAAAGACATTGCCACTATTCGGCGGGAATACAAAGAGGTACCTGATTTACTGGTTTATTACCAGGGTAAACCGGCTTTAACTCTGGGTATATCTATGCTGTCGGGTCAGAACGTGGTTGAAGTGGGAGAGAGGATAGGTAAACGGATTAAGGAAATTCGTTCCCTGATACCTCTGGGCATGGAACTGGATGTTATTTATAACCAGCCGATAGAGGTTAAAAATTCTGTAACAGGTTTTGTGCTGAATGTTATTGCGGCTATTATTATTGTTATTGTAGTGCTGCTAATTTTTATGGGCATGACTACCGGTCTAATTATTGGTGCGGTGCTTTTAATTACAGTGGCCGGTACGGTATTTATTATGCAGTTGTACGGCATTGATCTGCAGCGTATATCTCTGGGAGCCTTAATTATTGCTCTGGGGATGCTGGTGGATAATGCTATTGTGGTAGCAGAAGGGCTGATGGTAAGACTGCAGTCGGGGATGAATGCGGCTAAAGCAGCAAGTGAAGTGGTTGGTAAAACGGCTATGCCGCTGCTCGGTGGTACTATTATCGGTATTCTGGCGTTTTCTGCTATTGGTTTGTCACAGGATTCCACCGGAGAATTCACTCGTACATTATTTTATGTCATATTGATATCACTGTTGCTCAGTTGGGTAACCGCAGTCAGTACTACGTCCTTATTTTGTGCTTTGTTTATTAAACCAAAGAAAGGTGTAGATAACAAATCCGCAGAGGATGCTTATTCCGGCATAATCTTTGTTATGTATCGTAATTTTCTGAAGAAAGCTTTGCACTTCAGAGCAGTTACCCTCGGAATTATTGTGGCATTGTTTGCCGTATCAATATATGGTTTCGGTTTTGTTCGAGGTGGTTTCTTTCCAGACTCCAATACCCCGATGTTTTTTGTAGAAATATGGGAAATCGAAGGTACCGATATTAAGAAAACCCGCGATGATACCCTGGAAATAAGCCAGTTTATACGCACTTTACCGGGAGTGATTAAAACCACAGAATTAATTGGTGGTGGCGATCAGCGTTTTTCACTGGTCTATGAGCCTAAAGAACGCAGTCCGGCTTATGCCCAGATCATTGTACAAACAGAAAAACTGGAACAGATCAAAGCAATCTGGGAAACAGTAGACAAACATATGCAGGATAATTATCCAGATATGGAACCTATTATTAAAGCGCTGCGTATTGGCCCCGGACGGGATAGCAAAATTGAAGTGCGTTTCAGTGGGCCGGATGAAATGGTATTGCGGGAGATTTCGGAAAAAGCCAAAGCTATATTTCGTGAGGATCCCGGAACCAAAGAAATTAGAGATGACTGGCGTCAGCCGGTAAAACTGATTAAACCCATCTTCAATGAACAGGTAGGGCGTCAACTGGGCATTAATTATGAGGATTTATCCAAAACTCTGAAATATGCTTTTGATGGTTCTCAGGTAGGCCTGTATCGTGATGGGATTCGTCTGCTGCCTATTTATGCCCGAGCACCGGATGAAGAACGTTTTGACATCAGTAATATTAAGGATATTCAGGTCTGGAGTCCAGTGCTGCAAAAGGCAGTGCCTATTAATCAGGTGGTAAAAGAGTTTAAAACCGTCTGGGAAAATACCGTGATCAGAGGGCGTGACCGACGTCAAACCATTATCACATCCTGTAATCCTGATACCGGTTTTGATTCAACGGCATTGTTTGAACGTCTGCGTCCACAGATTGAAGCGATGAAACTGCCATCCGGTTATCAAATGGTATGGGGTGGGGAATTTGAGGATCAGAACAATGCTCAGTCATCACTTTCCAGAGCATTGCCCAGTGGTTTTCTGTTAATGATTCTAACCACTATTTTGCTGTTTGGCAAAGTCAAACAACCGTTAATTATCTGGCTGACTGTTCCTCTGGCTATTATTGGCATCACTGCGGGTCTGCTGGCACTTAATGGTGCTTTTGACTTTATGGGCTTGCTGGGGGCATTGAGTCTGGTGGGACTGCTTATTAAAAATGCTATTGTGCTTATTGAAGAAATAGACCAGCAAATTGAATCAGGTAAGGAGTCTTTTAAGGCGATACTGGATTCCGCCGTCAGTCGTATGCGGCCGGTTATGATGGCGGCCGCCACCACTATTTTAGGTATGCTGCCGCTTCTGTCAGATGTATTCTTTGTGAATATGGCTATTATTATTATGTCGGGCCTGGCTTTTGCATCAGTACTAACTCTGATTGTAGTGCCCGTGCTGTACGCTATTTTGTTTAAGATAAACTATCAGGAAGCGGCGTAATACTGAGTTAATTTTTCTAGCAATAAAAAAAGCCCCTGCATAAAGTATAACTGCAGGGGCTTTTTTTTATTTCAGGGTAGAAATTTATTGTTTCAGGGTAATGTTTTATACAGGGCTTTGGCGTTATCCTGTTCCATATAACTTTGTGATGCGTTTATAATTTTTTCCAGAATAGCTTTGGCTTCTTTTTGTTTGCCGGTCCTGGCATAGGTATATGCCAGGTGGAACTGCACGTCATTATCCTTGGGCAATGTCTTAGCGGCACTCTGTAATTGTTTCAGCGCTTTGTCATACTGTCCTGATTTTGCCAGAGCATAGCCGTAGGTATCGATAATAGCAGCAGACCCTGGTGCCAGTTCATAAGCTCTTCGAGCTAAATCCAGGGCTTTTTCCACGTCAGTGTCCATATAGATCCAGGAGAGATTGTTTAGAGTAATAATGTGATTGGGGATATTATGCAGAATTTGATCATAATATTGTTTTGCCTTGTCCAGCTGATTGTGCTCATGATATAGTGATGCCAGTTTAAACAGGCTTTCAATATCATCCGGATCGGCACTGACTGCATTTTCCAGTGCAGAAATAGCTTTGTCAGGCTGTTTTAACTGCATATAAATTTCAACCCGGGCAGATAAAACTTTGCGGCTGGGATTTTTACCATAGACATCATCATATACAGATAGCGCCTCTTCATAACGTTTTTGCAGACGATAGATATCAGCTTCTAATAATTTACCATTATCTGTATCAGGAAATTCCTGCTGGATAGTTATTGCCATTTCAAGAGCCTGCTGATAATCTCCATTTTTCAGCAGTAATGAGGCTTTATTGAGATATAGTGAAATATTTTCGGGTTGAATTTCAATAGCAGTATTCAACACATCTACTGCATCGTTAATACGTTCAGGATCTTCTGCAATCAGTGTGGCCAGTAGTAAACGATGGCTATTATCGTTTTTATCAAACGTAGAAATTTTATTTAAAGTCCGTTCAGCTTCTTTTAATTGTTTGTTCGCTACCTGAGCTTTAGCAAGAAAGATCAAAACCTGGGTGTTATTAGGGTGTTGTTTGTCCAGTGTGTGAGCCAGCTCAAGAATTTTTTCATTCTTGTTCAGAGATTGATACCATTGACTTACTAAATTGGCAATAATGAGCTGAGCATCCAGTTTTTCCTTGCTCTGATTAATGGCATCCATAAAATATTGTTCTGCCAGTTCTGGTTTTTTCTGTTTTTCTGCGATGACTGCAAGACCAAGATAGGCTTTTAATGCACTGGGCTCAAAACTGATAATCTGTTTGAAATTCTTCTCAGCTTCAGCCCAGTCTTTATTTCCAGAAGCAATACTGGCCAGTCCCATATAGGCTGGGATATACCTGTTATCCTGCTGGAGAATCTTTTTATATATAGCAATAGCCTGTTCCGCATTACCCGTCTGATATTCTGTTATGGCATCAAGATTTTGCAAAGTCAGATCGTCAGGGGTTTGTGCCAGTAACTGCTTGAGGTGTTGTCTGGCTTTGTCATATTGCTTTTGTCTGAGATAGGTGGCAACCAGTAAATAGTTGTTTTTAGTTTTGTCCAGTTCAGAACTGCCTTCACTGGAAATCAGTTCTTCCAGTGCAGATACTGCAGTATCCAGATCTCCGGTCTGAAATTGCGTCACAATCAGACGTTTCTTAATATCCTGATTATCCGGGTATAATTCATGGGCACGGTTCAGAATTTTTAGAGCCTGTTGTGTTTTACCTGCCTGTATATAAGTAGAACCCAGAGTAATTAATAGTGGAGGACTTTGCTCAAGTTGTTCTTTGGGTATTCCTTCAAGAATTAATAATGCCTGAGTCTGCTTGCCCTGGGCGAGATAAACATTAGCCAGTAGATTCTGAGCATTCAGGTTTGCCGGATTGGAAGAGAGGTAAATGATTAAATATTCAGCAGCCTGATTATAATTTTTTAAACCCAGGTTTGCCGCACCCAGAATTAATGCGGCAGGCATATGGTTGGGCATGACATTGACTGTTTTCTGAGCGGCTTCCTGTGCGCCTTTAAAGTCTTTCTCCTGCAGTAAAATTTGAGCCAGTAAGAAGTTTGCCTGAGGATGATTTTCAATTTTGCTTAGTATCTCCTGCAAATCCTGTCTGGCTTTATCCGGAAGATTCAGCATAATTAAGGTGGCAGCACGTTCCAGTTTATAAGACAGATTCTGGGGACTTTTTTCAATCAGCTGATTGTAAATAGATAAAGCCTGTTTATATTGCTTATTGAGATTAGCCAGTTTGGCTTTCAGATGTTGTGTAAGGGTATTTTCAGGCTCAATAGCAGTGGCTTTTGTTAACAGTTGCTGTGCCAGTTCCAGTTCCCTTTCTATAACCGCTATAGTGGCAAGACCGTTATACGCACGGGCATTTTCTTTTTTGCTGTTGGAATTTTCAAAAGCCTGTCTGGCATCTGCCAGTTCTTTGGATGCCAGGTAGGCAAAGCCAAGATAACTTAATCGTTTTGCTTCTTTTTCTTTATCATCAAAGGGAGTGTCCAGTAGCTGCAGGACTTTTTTCTGTTTGCCGGCAAGCTGTAATACCTCGGCATAAGTGAAGGTTATTTTAGTGTCCTGAGGAGAATACTCGTGGGCACGGGAAAGCTCCTTGAGACTGGGGTCCAGCTTACCCTGACGCAGGTATAAACTGCCTAAAAGAAACCGTGCCTGAGCATTTTTCGGGGTTTCTTTAAGTTGATTTTTTAAATGAATGACCGCAGTCGCATAGTCTTTTTTATCAATAGCCTGCTGGGCATCTTCCATAGTCCCGGCAAGAATATTTCCTGACAGGTTAAAGCTGATTGCGGTAATAAGACTTATCTGAACAAGTGTCTTTTTAATATACATAATATTCCTTAAATATATTCTGCTGAAACTACGGGCTGGGTTTTATATGAATATATTAACTATAACATGTTTTTTTAAGGAATCTCCTGAGGATAATCTTTTTCCTACAGAATCAAGGATAAAAATTAATTTTTAATCTGAGAAGCAGATTCCCCGTCTAAAATTTCAATAAGCCGGGGAATAAAGCGGGAAAGTTCGCCGGTCATTAAGTTAAAATCGGCATCAAAGCGGGCAGCTGGATCTTCGGCTCCATCTTCAGCGGCCTGCTCAAGCAGTTCGTCAGAAAACTTAATGCGTTTAATGCATAGGTCATCCTGCAATAAACAATCAATACGATCATCCCAGTTTATAGCCAGCCGGGTAACTTCCTTGCCATTGTCCAGATGTGTCTGAATTTCATGACTGCTTAGATCCTGGCGCTTACAGTGTATAATAGCACCTTCTTCAGAAGACTCCTGCAGTTCACATTCATCTTTTATTTTAAAATCATCAAATAATTTGTCACCATTTAACCAGGCTGTCATTAAAGAGGCCGGTGAGGTAGTGGTTGTTAGTGGTACGACCGGTAGACTGCCCAGTGTCTGGCGTAAAAATTCAATCAGTTGTTCTGCTTTATTGCTGCTGGATGCATCGACCACGATAAACTGATTATCCTGATCCAGATAGGCATAGGTTCTTTTTGAGCGGGTAAATGCTCTGGGTAATAAGTCCAGAATCAGCTCATCTTTAATACTTTGCCTGTATTTGCCAACCGGGCGACGTCCGCTTTCACTCTGAATGCTGTCCAGTTTTTCATTTAAGGCATCGTTAATGACGCTGGTGGGTAAAATGCGTTCTTCCTGGCGACTGCAAATCATAGTTTTTTTGCCAATGCTATGGGTTAATAACACACTGTCGGTAGCAGGATTATTTAAGGGGGCAACCCAGCCGTAGGAAGAAGGTTGGGTTGAGGCACAGGGCTGAAATGATTTATCGCTTAACCGCCGATCAAGTTCTTCGCCAGAAAGAGTAAAGGGTTTGGTAAAACGATAGATTTTGAGATTTTTAAACCACATGAAAAAGATGTCCTGCTCTGATAAACCCAGCACCTCGCTTTAAAAGACGAGGTTATTGGGAAATAGTTGTCACCACCGCTATCCTCGACCTTAAGGACGAGGCCTTACGAGGTGCCGGGTAAATAAACCTGGCAAAATCAGTTGCCCTGTACTTTGTAACGAGGTCAACTGATTTTTTCAGGTTAAAAGGTAAAAATAAAAAGAGGGCTACTTTATCACCAACACTTCAGTTTTTACAGGGCATGAATAACATTAGTAACCACACCCCAGATATGCAGAGTTTCCTGCGGTGCAATATCAATGGGATCAAAGTCATCATTTTCCGGCATCAATCGAACCAGGTTATCTTTTTTATACAATCGCTTAACCGTCAGCTCACCATCTATGGCGGCAATAACTATTTTACCATGACGGGTTTCAAGGTCACGATCAACCACCAGAATGTCATCAGGATGAATACCGGCATTAAGCATGGAGTATCCGGTTACCCGTACAAAGAACGTGGTGGCAGGATCATGGATTAGATGTTCACTCAGATCCATCATACCTTCAATATAATCATCTGTAGGAGCAGGACAGCCAGCGGCCACCTTGCCGCCATACAGAGGTAACTGAAAACCTCCGGAATGGGCGTATTCTAAAATTTTATCCACCATACTGACCGGGACGCGAATGGCTTTGGTTGGTTCAGCGTATTTTCCCGTGCCTTTTGGACGACCGGCGCCGGCACGTTTACCACCTCGTGGCATAATTAATTCCTCTTAAAAGTTACTTGTCTATAAATAGAATAATGTACTTTTATCAAGATGTCTATTTATTTTTTTCATTTAATGCAGGATAATACCGCATCCATTTCTACCCGCCTTAATAACAGGAACAGTATTTTGATATCAACAGCAAATTTAACGATTCAATTTGGTGCCAAACCATTATTTGAAAATGTCTCGGTAAAATTTAGCGATGGAAATCGTTATGGTTTAATCGGGGCAAATGGTTGTGGTAAATCCACCTTTATAAAAATCCTCGGTAATGATCTGGATGCAAGCAGCGGTACAGTCACTATTACGCCCGGAGAACGGGTGGGTAAACTGCGTCAGGATCAGTTTGCCTATGAAGAGTATAGTGTTATTGATACCGTTATTATGGGGCATGATGAACTGTGGAAGGTTAAGGAAGAGCGGGACAAAATTTACGCCAATCCTGAAATGTCTGAAGAGGATGGTATGCGGGTTGCTGATCTGGAAGTTCAGTACGGTGAAATGGATGGTTATACGGCAGAATCCAGAGCCGGCGAATTATTAATGGGTGTGGGTATTCCGGTGGAGCAGCATTTTGGCCTCATGTCAGCTATTGCTCCGGGTTTTAAACTGAGAGTGCTGCTGGCTCAGGTACTGTTTTCTGATCCTGATATTATGCTGCTGGACGAACCCACCAATAATCTGGACATTAATACCATTCGCTGGCTGGAATCAGTGCTTAATGAACGTAACTGCACCATGATCATTATTTCTCACGATCGCCACTTTTTAAACAGTGTCTGTACCCATATGGCGGATCTGGATTTTGGTTCCATTAATATTTATCCCGGCAACTACGATGAATATATGCTGGCAGCTACTCAGGCACGTGAACATCTGATGCACTCCAATGAGAAAAAGAAAACCGAAATGGTCGAACTGCAGAAGTTTGTGGAGCGTTTTTCTGCCAATGCCTCTAAAGCTAAACAGGCTACTTCCCGGCGTAAACGTCTGGAAAAAATTCAGCTGGATGATATTAAAGTATCCTCCAGAAAAAATCCCTTTATCCGTTTTGAACAGGACAAAAAGCTTTATCGAAATGCCTTTGAAGTTGAAAACCTAAGTAATGGTTATGATGAACTGTTATTTAAGAACCTTAATATGCTGGTGGAAGTGGGAGAACGTATAGCGATTATTGGCGCCAATGGTATTGGTAAAACTACTTTACTGCGCACATTGATCCACGATCTGGAAGCTAAAACAGGTATTGTCAAATTTTCTGAGAATGCTGATGTCGGCTATTATCCTCAGGAACATATAGATGAATTTTCTGCTGAAATGACCCTCTTTGACTGGATGGATCAATGGGGGCAGGAAAATGATGACGATCAGGCTATTCGCGGTATTCTGGGACGTTTGCTGTTTTCACGGGATGATACAAATAAATCAGTTAAAGTTCTTTCCGGTGGTGAAATGGGACGTATGGTCTACGGTAAGCTCATGCTGCAAAAGCCCAATATCCTGTTTATGGATGAACCGACCAACCATATGGATATGGAATCCATTGAGTCACTGAATATGGCTCTGGATATTTATCAGGGTACGTTAATTTTTGTCAGTCATGATCGTGAATTTGTATCCTCTCTGGCCACCCGGATTCTGGAAATAAAAGCAGACAGGATAATAGACTTTAAGGGCAGTTACGATGAATATCTGGACAGTCAGGGTATTGAACAATAGTGGCTGATAATGCTAAATGTTCTATACTTAGTCATATTCAGTATTTAATACAGGTCTGACAAAATGTTGTTAAAATTTCCTGCTTTCATTGCCCTTATTGTATTGCTCTCTGCGTGTGCTTCCATTACACCACAGCCGGATCAGTTTAAGGTCAATATTTCTGCTATTCAAATGACCGAATCTACCCTGATGGAACAGCGCTTTGCGGTTAAATTACGGATTATGAACCGGGGCAGGGACAGCGTCAGCATTGACGGAATGAGCTTTGATATTGAATTAAATGGTAAAGATTTCGCTTCTGGCGTCAGTAATGAGAAAATCACCATCGAACCTTTTTCAGAAGGTGTTCTCAGTGTCAGCGTAACCAGTACTATTTTCGGTATTCTGCGTCAGCTTCATGGCTTGCAGCAAAATAAAAACCAGCCCTTTAACTATGAAATCAGCGGTTCTATTTATCCTGCAAATTCTTTTTTGAATATCCCTTTTAAAGAAAAAGGGGAGATTGATTTTAAAACACCTTCCAGACAGTCTTCTAAAAATATATAAACACCTGAAAAATAGTTTTAATATCTGCCTATGAAGTTATACCAGAGAATATCGCTTTCCTGGCTGTTTGAATGTTAGTTTTGTGTTTAGTATTTTACTTAAAGCGGCTCTTTACAGGGCTTTTTAAAACAGGTATGTTAATAGTCTGATGTTGCCGAAATTTAGTAATGAAATATCCCTCCCCACTGATATTGACATGCTGACGCACTTATTTCAAGCAGGAGAACCTTCATGCATCCCTTATTAGAAAAAGATCATCAGCAATTAATTGATTTAGTTGAGGTTATGGATAGATGTGTTGTGAACGGAAACTCAGTGAGTCAGATAACTCAATACCTTGATGCTTTTGTCACCATAGCACAGGATGAGTTTAAGCATGAAGAAGAATTAATGGAAAATTACAACTATCCGGATGTTGTTGAGCATAAAAAAGAACATGTCCTCCTGCTGGAGCAACTTCGTTCTGTACACAGCAAATTAACGCATGGTCATACTCCGTTTGGACAGGATTATATGCATTGGCTGAGAAACTGGCTGGAAACACATTTATTAGATGCTGACGAGCGGCTGGATAAATTTCTGTATCAGAAAAATGCTGATGGTCATAAGTCATAAGTCATAAGTCATAAGTCATAAGTCATAAGTCATAAGTCATAAGTCATAAGTCATAAGTCATAAGTCATAAGTCATAAGTCATAAGTCATAAGTCATAAGTCATAAGTCATAAGTCATAAG
>JALVAL010000162.1 GCA_027011205.1 Gammaproteobacteria bacterium | reverse complement strand
CTGTTTATGAGAGGCAAAAGCTTCTTTTTAGGTAACTGCACAGCTTAAATTTTTCTATGGACAGATTTAAGTTTAAGCTGTGCAGCGCCGTAAGGTAATGCTGAAGTGTTTGTTAAGCATAATTCAGTATGCAGCGCTTATACCAGCATCACAGAAGCCAGTCCTAAAAAGGAAAAAAAGCCGATAACATCTGTGATTGTGGTTAGAAAAACGCCTCCGGCCAGAGCGGGATCCGCCCCCGCTTTGTCCAGCAGCAAGGGAATAACTACCCCGGAAAAAGCCGCTACCAGTAAATTAATAATAATGGCAAAACCAATAACCAGTGCCAGTGTCTGACTGGAAAACCAGAAACCGGATATTACCGCCAGTACTATAGCCCACAGCACACCATTAATAAAACTGACTGATAATTCCTTAATCATCAGGCTGCGGTAGTTTTTATCACTTAACTGGCCTAATGCCATGCCGCGTATTACCAGTGTCAGAGTCTGGCTGCCGGCAATGCCACCCATACTGGCGACAATGGGCATTAGTACAGCCAGTGCCACAACTTTTTCTATGGTTACCTGAAACATACCAATAACGATGGATGCCAGCAATGCCGTCAGCAGGTTAACACCCAGCCAGACTGCCCGGCGTTTGCTGCTGGTCAGTACCGGTGCAAACATATCGTCTTCTTCACTCAGACCGGCCTGACTCATAAAAGTGTGTTCACCCTCATCACGAATAACATCAACAATGTCATCAATGGTAATACGACCGAGCAGATAACCCTGATCATTAACGACCGGGGCGGTAATTAGATCCCGGCGTTCAAATAATGCGGCGACTTCGGCTTTATCAGTAGCAGCATTAATACCATGCAGCTCGGTATTCATGACGCTGGAGACGTAGAGTTCCGGATCATTGGTTAATAGATCCGAAAGGTATAATACCCCCTGATAAATACCTTCATAATTAACCACCATAAGATTATCAGTGGTATCCGGGATCTTACCCAGAAAGCGCAGATAGCGCATAACGGTTTCCAGAGTAATATCCGCCCGGATCGAAATGGTATCGGTGTTCATCAGACCACCGGCGGTGTCTTCAGGGAAGGACAGTACGGATTCCAGACGTTGGCGATGCTGGGATTCCATCGACTGCAGCAGAATTCGGCTAACCACATCAGGCAGATCGGGTAATAGATCCGCCAGGTCATCATGATCCATGTCCCGGGCAGTGACCACCAGTTCGCTGGTGGGCATATCTTCAATAAACTGAGCACGGATATAATCATTCAGATGGTTAAGGGTTTCACCCTTATGCTCAATGGCGACCAGTTTCCAGATCTTGTCCCGTTGTTCTTCATCAGGCAGAGATTCAATAAGGAAGGCAATTTCTGCCGGGTGCAGAGAATTGATCTGCTTGATGACGGTGGATTCCAGGCCATTATCAATAGCATGGTAAACCGGTGTCAGTTGTTCCTGAAGCTGTTGCTGTTCTCTGGCTGGAGGCATGCCCTTTTCCGCAGCTTTATTTTTCTGCACTGTATTTTCAGATGTATTTGGCAAATTCTTATATCACTATTGAGCTTATTCCGGTTCATCAAAACGCTGATTGATCAGCATTTCCAGTGCTGAACAGGCCTGCAGCTCATCAGGCCCTTCAATAATCAGGGTAATGTCCATACCCTTGCCGGCGGCCAGCATCATAATACTCATAATACTTTTACCATTGGCAGAGCGACAGGGTGTTTTTACTTCAACACTGGATTGAAAGCTGCTGGCCAGAGTAACCAGTTTGGCTGCTGCCCGGGCATGAAGTCCCAGTTTGTTGTTTATTGTTATGGTTTTTTCAATCATACGGGTTAATATCAGATTTTGTTCCCGTTGTGCGGGCATTTGAGTGATTTGTCAATAATAAAAATGCTGTCAACAGCACTGGAACAGGCTTTTTTAGCCAGTTCCGGCAAACTGAGCCGAGCATAATTCATCACTCTGACCAGCATGGGCAAATTGATACCGGTGACAATAATGGTATCCTGTTCCGGTATGCTGTCCTGCAGACGAGTGGCAATGTTACTGGGTGTGGAGCCGTAAATATCGGTAATAATCAGGATACCGTCTGGACCGGCCATTTCAGAACACAGTTGTTTTGCCCGTTCCAGACCCTGTTCAATATCCATTTGTCTGGTTATGACCAGGTTTTTGCTGGGGATTGGAGATACACCCATCATATTGATAGCCGTATCAAGTAAACTGCGGCCGATTTCATCGTGGGTGATAAGTAAAAGTGCTACGCCCATGCAATATTAAGCCTTATAATAAGAAATTAGTAACCGGTCAGAAAAAATTACCGCATCAGTCGATATGAGTCTGATACTCTTATATATTCTAAATTATGCTGAATAGTTACAGAAAATTTTAATACTATTTAGAACTAGTGGAATTATATGCGGAAAGTTCTTATTTTAATAGAGTATAAGCTGTAAAAAATCTGGATTAAACTAATTCTTTGTGTCGGGCGATAACGGATTCTCTATGGCGGGAAAAATATTCGGCCAGTCGTTCTACCATGTAAACCGAACGGTGCTGCCCTCCGGTGCAGCCGATGGCAATGGTGAGATAATTTCGATTATTTTCTTCAAAGCAGGGCAGCCATTTTTCCACATGATTTTTTAAATCTTCAAACATCTCTTCACAGGGCGGTTGCTGATTCAAAAAATCGGCGACCGGCTGGTCTTTTCCTGTGAGTGCTCTTAGTACCGGTTCCCAGTGGGGATTGGGCAGACAGCGCATATCAAACATCAAATCCATTTCATCCGGCATGCCATGTTTAAAGCCAAAAGACAAAAATTGTAATGCCATCACCGGTTGTTCTGTCATGGCAATAATTAATTTTATTCTGTCGCGTAATTGATGGACATTACTTGCAGTGGTGTCGATTTGCTCACTGGCTTCCTGTTTAATTGAGTCCAGAACCAGACGTTCTCGTTCAATGGCTTCTTCCAGGGTGGTCTGTTCATCGGTCAGAGGGTGTTTACGCCGGGTTTCACTAAAACGCTTTAATAGAATACTGGTCTGGGCATGCAGATATAACACATTGCACTCAATACCGCTGTTCTTGATTTTTTTTATAATATCGGAAAAATCAGCAAAGTCACTGCCCAGTGTCCTGGCATCAATGCCAATGGCAATACGGTCAATATAAAGCCGGTTTTTCAGACTTTTTCCCACCAGCTCAGGCAATAGTTCAAGCGGCAGATTGTCAATGCAGTAATAGTCCATATCTTCCAGAACCTGTAGAGCAATAGTTTTACCGGAACCTGAAAGACCGCTGACAATTTGAAGTTTCATATGCTGTACCCGTGGTGTTTTTTGCTCTGTTTGTACTGTAAAACTGCGGTATGGACTAAGAGCGCCATATTTCTACCCTGGTAGCGGTATATTCGCTGGCCATCTATCAGCAGGGACTGATGCTGCCACTGCAGATATTGTATCTGGCTATTAGTGGGATGATAGTCTTCTGATGTTGCTATTTCAACAATAAAGTCTATCGTCTGACTTTTAATGACAGCCTGTGAGCCGAATAAATCAATAATATTAATAATGCCCAGATTTCGGATATGAATCTGACCTTCAAAGCCGGCCGGGCAATGAGCCGTCACAATACCTGAAACTTCGTTCTGTATCTGCGGAGCATCATCACAGACCAGCCGGGCACCATTATGGACAAGTTGCAATGCAGTCTCTGATTTGCCACTGCCGCTACAGCCAATAAGATAAACCCCCAGCTCTTCCAGTTGAATTAAAGTCCCATGTAAGGGCAAGGGGAGCAAGGGGAGAACCATAATAAAGTTAAAGGTTGATCAGCAGGTTATAAACTGTTTCAGGAGAGGTGGCATTTTCAATGATCTGACGGTTTTTTTCCTGACGAAAGAAATCAGCCAGACGAGCCAGAATTTCCAGATGTTCCTGAGTTGAATCTTCCGGTACCAGAAGGGCAAACAATAGTTTTACCGGTTGGTTGTCAATGGCATCAAAATCGACGCCTTCGGCCAGGCTCATAAAAATGCCAATGGGATCCTGACAGTCTTTCAGACGTCCATGAGGCAGAGCAACACCATGACCAATACCGGTACTTCCCAGCCTTTCGCGCTCAATAAACAGCTCGAAAATAGTATTATCATTGAATTCGGGGTAATTATCAGCGAGAATTTCGCTGATGGCCTGTAGCGCTTTCTTTTTACTACTGGCCTGAATATTAAGTTGAATCTGATCGAGCTTGACTAGATTACTGAATTTCATATGGGTAAGCTTTCATGTCAGTTATGGAGTAATGGCGTTCAGTTTTACTCCATAACCGAGCAGGTTTCGGGTTTATAGTTCGTGAGTTTTAAGACTGACATCACCACGGTGATGATCGGTCATTTTTTCTTTGTGCTTTTTCACCTGACGATCCAGTTTGTCAATCAGGCTGTCAATAGCGGCATACATATCTTCGTCAACTGCTTCAGCGAATACCTTATTACCTTTAACAATAAGTGATGCTTCTGCTTTCTGACGCTGTTTTTCAACCGTTAAAATCACATGAGCATTGCTCACGATGTCAAAATGGCGTTCTACACGCTCCATTTTCTGGTTTACATAGTCACGCATGGAATCAGTAATATCGATATGATGTCCGGTTATATCTATTTGCATAAGATTTAGCTCCTGGTTAACGGTGAACTGGCAAGCTGAGTGTCTGGTTCAGTTGCTTCACCTGAGTTATGCCATTAAGCAGATTTTAAAACTGCTCAGGCAATATTCTTTCGTTCATTTGAAGGTGGAATAGACATGGACTCACGATATTTTGCTACAGTCCGTCGAGCCACCTTATAATTCTGTTCCGCCAGCATAGTGGAAATTTTATTGTCACTGAGCGGTTTTTTGCTGTTCTCCAGACCGATAAATTTTTTGATGATCGCTCGGATGGCAGTTGCTGATGCTTCTCCGCCAGTGGTAGTATTAACATGGCTGGAGAAGAAATATTTTAACTCAAAAATACCCCTGGGGGTATGCATGTATTTTTGGGTAGTTACTCTGGATATAGTGGACTCGTGCATCTCAACCACTTCGGCAACATCGGCCAGTACCAGTGCCCGCATATGTTCTTCACCGTATTCAAAAAAGTCTTTCTGAAAGTTAACAATACAGCGAGCGACTTTCAACAGAGTTTCATTGCGGCTCTGCAGGCTTTTAATAAACCAGCGAGCTTCCTGCAGATGTTCCTTAATGGAGTTCATGTCGCTGTTTTTTTTTGCGTCTTTTATCAACTTTAAATATTGTTCATTTATTTTAATGGTAGGTGCTGAATCAGGATTCAGTTCGCAATACCAGTCGCCCTTGATTTTGCGGACATAAACATCCGGGGTAATATAATGCGGACGGTCATCCGAGATATGGCTGCCTGGTCTGGGGCTGAGGCTTTTTATCAGGCTGATAACCTGACCCAGTCGGTTTTCATCCAGTTTCATACGTCTTTTCAGCGTTGCAAAATCGCGGTTTGCCAGTAGTTTTAAGTGTCGGGAAACCAGAATTTTAGTTTCCTGCAGCCAGGGTGTTTCAGCGTCCAGAGTTTTTAATTGTAATAGCAGGTTTTCCTGCAGATCACGGGCTCCTACACCCGGAGGATCATAGTTCTGTATTTGATGTAAGACAGCTTCCAGTTCATCCAGTTCAATTCCCTGTTCGGCTGGAAACGAATCTATTAACTCTTCCAGACTCTGGGTCAGGTAACCGGCTTCATCTATGGTGTCAATAATCGCGTTAGCAATTTCCCGGTCGGTGTCACTAAAGGGGGTCATTTCCATTTGCCAGAGTAAATGCTCTCTCAGACTGTCTTCAGTTTTACCATTATTTTCAAACAGGTTGCTGTTATCACCATTCCAGCTGCTGGTGCTACTTTGCCCCGCAGTATAATGGCTGCCTGAATCATAGACATCATCCCAGCTTGAATCAGTAGATAACTCATCTGGAATGTTATTATGGGTGTTTTCAAAATCAACCTGTTCAGTATTAGCTTCGGCTATAAAATCATCGCCGGTCGCAGAATCATTTGCAGTATTAACAGATTCGCTATCGGCCTGCTGAGGGGGATCCTCAAGTGATTGATTGTCGGTATCAGGGCCGGGGTTGTTTTCATCGACTTCAAGCATGACATTGCTGTCCAGTGCTTCCTGGATTTCCTGCTGAAGATCGAGGCTGGACAATTGCAACAAACGTATCGCCTGCTGCAATTGAGGCGTCATTGTAAGTTGTTGACCCAGACGTAGTTGAAGGGATTGTTTCATAAATTACAGCGTTATTACCTGCCCGTTTTAAAGTGGATGTTCTTTAGAGGCTGTTGATCTTTCATCTATTATCTGATTTTGGCCAATTTTTGCCCTGACTGCGTTATTCTTTATTACCAATGGAATGCATTGATACGTAAAAAATGCCTTATCAGGACTAAAATTATCTCAATATCAGTTCAATATCTTAAAGATCAACAGCCCCTATGTAATAAAAATAGTGTCTAGTGGCTAAATAATCAATGTGTTCAGACTTTTTATTTCCCTGTATACGGATAGTACCGCAAATTATGTGCCATTGCAGTTGATTGGGATCAAAAAAAACAGATATTTTATTAATGTTATTTATTTTTATTAAAAATCAAATAGTTATATTTTGAAATTATCACCCAGGTAAACCTCGCGTACCCGTTCGTTAGTTAAAAGTTCATCGGGTGAGCCTTTGGCAATGACTTTGCCGTCGCTCATAATATAAGCTCTGCGACAAACGCTTAAGGTTTCACGTACATTATGATCAGTAATTAATACCCCAATATTTTTTTCTGTCAGGTGACTGATAATAGACTGAATATCACTGACCGAAATAGGATCAACGCCGGCAAAAGGTTCATCCAGGAGGATAAAATCAGGTTCCATAGACAGGGTACGGGCAATTTCTACTCGTCGACGTTCACCGCCGGATAAGCTTATTCCCATGGATTTACGAATATGAGTAATACTGAGTTCATTGAGCAGTTGTTCAAGGTGATCCCGGCGATCCGTACGATTTAAGTCTTTTCGGGTCTGTAATATAGCCAGTATATTTTCTTCAACTGTCAGTTTACGAAAGATGGAGGCTTCCTGGGGCAGATAACCAATCCCCTGTCTGGCTCGTTTATGAATGGGCTGGCGGGTAATATCCTGACCTCGACAGAGTATTCGCCCGCTGTCAGCTTTAATCAACCCTACAACCATATAAAAACAGGTGGTCTTACCTGCACCATTGGGACCCAGTAAGCCGACGACTTCGCCTTTTTGTAATGAGAAAGAAACGTCATTAACTACCTGGCGGGATTTAAAGGATTTATTCAGCTTTTCAGCCCGAAGCTCTACAAGTTTAGAAGACATAGGCTATTTACTTATTGTTGCTTTTTGGCTGAATGATGACTTTTACACGGCCACCGGATTTAACGGTTTGACCATCTTTATTCTTACGACTTTTGGCCATTACAGTTTCACGTTTGGTGTCGTAAATTATTTTATCACCGCTGAAAGTGTCACCTGCCTGCCAGACATAAGCATTTTTCAGCAAATGAATTTTATCTTTTTTTAAATAATAAATCATGGTGCTGGCACGTGCCCGAAAATCCTGGTCTTTGCCTTCTGGTCTCGATTTAAATGTGGCAAGTTTTCCTGTTTTTCCAACTGCTACTGCCTTTTCCAGTTCCTTGTTTTTGTCATTATATAAGGTCAGTTTATGTGCTTTAATAACCATACTGCCCTGTACCAGAACGACATTGCCGGTATATATACTGATCCCTTTAAGATCATCAATGTCTGCTGTATCGGCTTCCAGTTCAATGGGTTGGTCGCGATCACTGGCCAGAGCCATTGCATCAAAAGAGTATAAAAATGTAAAGCACATTAAAAAAATTGCCAGGCTGGCCTGTATCCGGAACCATTTTTTTACTTTCATTCTATGACAGTCCTCATTATTTGTTTCGTTTTGCAGGTATCTGTGTGGCTTTGACATTATTTAATAAATAATAATGTTCTTTGTTCAGATAGGCTTTCATTCCTATGCCGGTAGCAACAGTGGCCTCGGAAGAGATTTTAACGGCTTTGTCAGTTTCAGCATAATCTCTATCAGGCCAGATGGTCAGTTCCGGGGTTTCCAGTCTGGAATATTTATTAAATCTGGTTTTGTGACGTTCAATTATAGTATGACCTTTTAACAGAATCCGGCTTCCATCCTTATTGATCCAGCCTCGATCAGCATTCACCAGAACCGGTGCACCGACAGCACGGAAAAGAGTGATGACAGGCATAATTATTTCTGAGTCTTCTTTACCTGGATAATGGAAGAGTTGTTTGCCAATAATCTTGCTTTCAGGCAGACCATTATCACCAAAATCTATGATGGTGGTATCATTAAAAAAAGTATCGGCAACGCTTTTCTGGACAGCCTGATCGGGAAAAACAATTTTTGAGCCCTGTCTGACACCGGAATTTATAACGGTCCAGGTTAATATTATGGATATCAGGGGAATGACCAGCAAGAGCAGCAGAAGCTTTTTATCCATAATAGTGAGCCATCATAAATTACAGGTAAACTGAAAACTGCTCTTCAAGTGTACCCTGAGCTTCCATCAGTAATTCGCATACGTCACGTACCGCACCATGACCGCCATTATGTGCTGTGACCCAGTGAGCCATTGCCTTAACCCGTTCATGAGCATCGGCAACTGCAATGGACAGGCCAACCTGTTTCATGACCGGGATGTCCACCAGATCATCCCCCACATAGGCAGTCTGTTCAGGCACCAGCTGCAGCTGCCGGCATAAGTCTTTAAAAGACTGCACTTTGTTTAACTGTCCCTGAAACACCAGATCAATGTTTAGATTTTTCATTCGATGCCTGACCACATCAGATGTCCGGGCGGTAATAACAGCCAGTGGAATACCGGAACGCTGCAGCATTTTAATTCCCAGGCCATCGCGGGAATGAAAGGCTTTGTATTCCAGACCATTATCACCAAAGAACAGACCACCATTGGTCATAACACCATCCACATCACAGATCAGTAGCTTTATTACTTTCGCTTTTGCAATAATATCCTGCATAGGGGAATTTCCATTACTTATACACTTTGCCGGTATAGCACAAACATATAGCCTATATAACACAGCAGTAAAATACTAGCTTCCAGACGATTAATTTTTCCTTCACCTTTAAAACCGTAAGCAAACAGAAACAGTAATACTGAAAGGAACAGCATAAACGGGTAATCCCGTTCCAGGACACTGGGTTCCAGAGTGGCACCGCCCATAATACCCGGAATACCTAATACCCCCAGTAAATTAAACATATTGGAACCGATAACATTCCCGATGGCTATATCGTGTTCATTTTTCAGGGCACTCGCTATGGAGGCGGCCAGTTCTGGCAGGCTGGTGCCAATAGCCACAATGGTCAGACCGATAACCAGTTCACTGATATGATATTCATGGGCAATATTAACGGCCCCCCAGACCAGCAGTCGGGAGCTTAACAGCAGAATTATCATCCCTGCAACTAACCATAAAAGTGCCACACTGGTACTCATGCCATGGGGAATTTCTTCAGCAAACTCTGCTATCAAAGGGTCTGTTTTACCGGACAGTTTTTTCTCTCTTAAACCAATTAGAATAATAAAAACCATCAGGGCAAACATACCCAGTACCAGTACTGTGCCATCCATCCGGCTAAGCTTACCATCTGATAATAAGGCCCAGGCAATCAGCATAATCAGGAACATGATGGGGTATTCACGTTTGAGGATTTTTGAGTTAACCAGTAAAGGTGTGACCAGAGCTGTGATTCCCAGCACCAGTGCAATATTGGTAATATTAGACCCCAGGGCATTGCCGATGGCAAGATTGGGGGTGCCTTCGTAAGAGGCTACGCCGGATACGATCATCTCTGGAGCGGAGGTACCAAAGCCGACAATGGTCAGGCCGATGATAAGAGGAGATACACCAAAGTTGACGGCAATACCGGATGCTCCAGTGACAAAGCGATCAGCACTCCAGATTAATAATAAAAAGCCGGCCAGAACAGCAGCAATACTTAATAACATGCTATTTTCCTAAACAATAAAAAGCCCTGCAGCAATAACTATTGCTGCAGGGCTATATTTTAACAGGTTACGGGTTTAAGTGTCTGAAAATCTACTCTTCAAAATCTTCAAAATTTTCAATAATAACTTTAGGTGGTTCGCCGTCATAGATTCTATTCTGACGCCACTGATAATAGGATTCACGGGTAAATATATAAGGGTCAAGTGCCAGCTGATCTCTTAAGTCAGTGGTTTTAAGTATTGTTGCCCGGGTATCCACTGCATGGGTTGCCGCCAAAGCCAGAGTCGCAGATGTCGGACTGACCAGGCTGACCGGATTGGTAAAAAAATCCACCACCAGAGATGGTGCATCCCGGACACTGCTGGGACCCAGAAGAGGTAACACAATGTAAGCACCGGATCCCACACCCCAGTAGCCCAGAGTATCCGCAAAACTTTCGTCGTGTTTAGGCATGCCCATGGGGGTGGCCATATCAATTAGACCAAAGGCACCAAAAACAGTATTAACCGATACTCTTAGAACATCCGAACTCATCTGTTCGCCTTTTAACTGCAGGCCGTCATTAAAAATGACCACGAAATCATTAAGATTACTGAAAAAATTATGGGTGCCGGTCTTTACCGGGGAAGGCAGTTTTTGATAGCCCTGAGCCACAGGCTTTAAAATATGGCGATCAAAACCTTCGTTAAAATCATAGACAGCTCTATTGGCTGATTCCAGTGGGTCACTGACATCGCCATCTTCTGTAAAGGAGGCACATCCGCTGCTGGACAAAACAGCCGTTATGATCAACAGGCTGAATACGGGGTTAAATAAACAGGTTAAATTTTTCATGGTTTTCATGGTATTGTACTGAATTGGGTCAATCTGATGCCGAGCCGATGACATGTGATGGCTGAGCAGAAGATAACGATATTTCCTTATAAGTTTAGTGA